>JAJZHT010000020.1 GCA_021804455.1 Pseudomonadota bacterium
AGCCAGAGAAGATCGCGTCAAACAAAAGTTTAACCTTATAGAACAACAAATTCGCCGCGATGTGATAGATCCAGAGAAAGATCAAGAGAGCAAGCGCATTTATGAACAGGTCTTGCAACAGTTAAAAAACATTGCCCCGGATGCGTACGGTCATCCTCCTGTTTCTAACTATGAAATTTTGGCCCATATTTGGCATCGTATTGTAACGTCACCAAAGAAAGAAAAGAATGAGATGGTAGACTTATTAAAATTACAAATGATTCTAACTGTTGAGAATGGTAAGGTTGTCTGCAATACAGGAACAATTGAACGTCTAATTCAAACATTACAGCCCTATCTTAAGGGAGTCATCATTAAACCCTCCCCCAAGATGTTGGCAGAGAATTTTATAGAGGCCCATTATACTTTTTGGCACCAACAGGATCCCTCTAAAATAGAAAAAGAATTAAGAGCAAATTTAACATCTCAGAAAAAAGAGGAGCTTGAGAAACGTCTGGAAAAGATAAAAAAAATTAAAGAAATTGAAGGCATTACAAATAAATTAAGTCCCACCGACCCAGAAAAAAGAAAGTTGGAAGCCTTTAAGGAGGAGCTTAGAAAGCTAGCAAAACAACAATACGGTGGCACCAAAGATAAGGATGACCAACAAACTTTAACAGACATCAATGTTTATATTAATGCCCTTGAATAAAATGAAAATCAAGAGGAGTAGAATTACTATGTTATTTTATTTAAAATTAATAGTACTATTAGGGATTTTTAGCCCAAATTTGGTGGTTGCAAACGAAGATCCAGGAGATTTGATCCTGTCTCAGGTTTTGTTAAAAACTGCAGTTGTTAAAAAGGATTTGCCGCAAGATTGGAAAAAGATCGTTTCTCCTAAAAAAGTTAAAGACCTAGCCCATTCTATCAAAGATCTTCTGGAAAACGCAGATGCACCAATGTTGTACAAGCTTTTTGACCATCCGAATTATTCTCAATGGGGAGAACTTTACCAAAACATCGAGGACAAAAGTTACCAGAAGTTTAATAAGGAGACAACCAAATTAACCGTCGTGGATATAGTCCACTGGTTGGATGCAACGAAGAGATATGTTTCTTTTCTTTTGCCTGTAGTTGGTAAGTTTGATTCAACCGATGCTCTTCATTATATTCCCCTTCTGATTGATAAGGTCTTGCTTAAAATTTATACAGGGTGTTGGGGGATTTCCAATCAACCAGTGTCTTCTGGCGACAAAAAAGAACTGATCGACATTCTTAAAAGAGCGACCCTGTTTGTGCGCGCTGACTTGATTGATATGCCTTCACAAGAAAGAAATTCTCATAATCAACAGTGGGAGGGGCATTTTCAGGTGATAAAGGATATTTTGAAAAATGCATCTGATGACACTTCGGGCCCAGGACAACGTCGGAAATCTCTTTTAAACCGTACATCATTAGAAGAAAAAAACCTTATGAAGGCTATTTTATCTCATAACTCTAGCGATCTCTCTAAACTTAGAGGGACAAAAAACGAATTAATTGACAACTTTCTAATGAGATTTTTCACAGAGCTTCAACACTATCCTAATCAGAAAAAAAGTGTTTTAAAGCCTCTAACAGCCTCTTTTTTAAAAACCCAAGAAATTGTTAAAACATTAAATCATCCAAAGCTGATTCTGGGGGTTAATACCGGTGTAGAGGAAATGGAAAAATTTGATGAAAATTGCGTTTTTTTAGATATTCAGCAAAACACCCCAGAGGATCCAAGAGCCCTTAAGGTTGATTTTAATTCTTTACCTGATTTGTTTTTACTCTCAAAAGTTTTTCCCTCCACTTTTGATGAGATCATTTTGGATCGCTCGACTTTTAAATTTGCACATTGGACTTCCGAACATTTGCAGTATTTCAAGATAATGTTAAAATCAGGTGGAAAATTTATCTTTGGTCCTTTTTTAACTTTTGGTATCGATGAGAAGTCTTTTTTTAAAAACTGGGAAGAATTATCTGAATTTATTCAACGAGAAACCAATCTTCATAATACCGATAGATTGATCACAAGCTATGTTCTTCCTTTGGAATTACCTCCTCCATCAGGGGAGGTTTTTAATAAGTGCCAAACTGAGATTAATCAACTCATCCAACAATGTCACCAATTAAAAAATGGTGAAAAAGAAGCTGTAAAAAATGTCGAAAAATTGACACAAAAGCTTAATATAACAGAAAGTGATTTGTTAAAGTTTGATGAAGACAGACTTCAGAAATTTGTCATAAATAGAGTTTATACATCCACTTTCAACGACAACTTTATCAAAAACACCTTGGTTCCTAAAAATTATCAAAGGATTGTGGAAGAAGTTTTTGGGAAAGGTCACGTAAACGTGGAATATGACGGAAAACTGCCATCTCGAATCATCCCCCTTGATGAAGATATCATCATTACGGCTATAAAAAAGCGGTAGAAGAGAATTCCATTTCCTTATGGTCTAATCTGATATGGGGAAGCCTCCAGAGCATGCAACCACTGCTTTTTTTGGGGATTTCTTTGAAATCTTATTTTTTGGCATAGAGGAGAAAATTTTCCAAAATTTCCTTGTCTTCTGAAACAGTGTTTAATGTGTTTTGGGAATGGGGTAATGAAATTTTTTGAAATCCTTTATAAACCTCTAGGGCCGTTGTTGACCCTGTGGTTAGATAAATATCCTCTTTAGGAATCATTTGGTAAGATTCTCCAGGGCCCAGCAGGCAGGTTGCCAAAATATTTTGATCAGAATCTGTTAAACGAATCCATGTAGGCTCTAAAGCAAAAAAAGTGATCTTTATAGCGTCTAAGGCTGTGGGCGTTATTAAAGGCGGTGATTGTTCGGATATATCGGCTTTGGGTGACGAATGGTTTTTGGTAATGAGAGCAAGAGTATGATTACCATGCTTTTGCCGATAATAAAAATACCCCGTAAAAACAATGCTGATCAAAAGGGAAATTAAAACAATCCAAAGGGACAAATAGGGGGGAGGAGACGCATTTTGAAAATGAAGCTTTAAGGAAGGCTTTTTCAAGTCAAGATCCTCTAAACTTTGCAGAAAGCTTTGAATTGTTTTGGGTTCCATTTCCAAAAATTGACAGTAACACCGTATAAAAGCAATTTTGTAGACACCCGTAGGAAGTTTCTCAAAATTGTCAGTTTCGATAGCATCAATAAAGTGCTTCCTAATTTTTATGATATTAGAAACTTCGGCAATGCTAAGATTTTTTTGTTCACGCCTTTGTCTTAGCACAAGGCCTAAAGACACTGTTTTGGTACTGTTAGAAACACTGCATTCAACGTTATCAGAAGGAGGTTCTGTCTGAGGAAGCATGATTAGAGTTAAAGGCTTAAAACTATTTTTGACATTACAACAAACTTATGCACACCTTGGCAATGATCATTTTTAACTTTTTTTGTCTTTATTTTTTGCTAATATTTATTGTGTTGTTTTTTTAGGGGTGAGGAAGATGGCAAGGTTAGCAGTTGTGACAGGGGGAACTCGTGGCATTGGAGCAGCGGTTTCAATAGCTTTAAAAGAAAAAGGTTATCAGGTAATCGCCAACTATCACCACAACCACCAGGCAGCCCAATCTTTTTCTGAACAATACGGCATTACTGTACAAGGATGGGATGCAGGTGATGCTCAAGCTTGCCAATATCATCTGCAAGAAATTCAATCCCAATATGGCACCGTTGATATTTTGGTTCATGGGGCTGGTATTACCCGTGATAGTTTTTTTCATAAAATGAGCGTTGAAATGTGGCAAGAAGTTCTTCAAACCAATCTTCATTCATGTTTTTATATGGTGCGACCTATTATTGAGGCCATGCGCCAACAGGGATTTGGGCGAATCGTTTTGATTTCATCTGTAAATGCCTTAAAAGGGCAAGCGGGACAAACCAATTATTGTGCAACAAAGGCTGGAATCATTGGTTTCGCCAAGGCGTTATCTTTAGAAACGGCCACCAAAGGAATAACGGTTAATGTTATTGCACCGGGTTACATTAAGACGGAAATGGTGCAAGCTATTGCCGAACCTATTTTGGAAAAAATTATTGCCCAAATACCGCAGGGTCGTTTAGGAACCCCCCAAGAGATTGCCCAAGCCATTGCTTATTTGGTTAGCGAGGAGGCATCCTATATCACAGGTGAGACTCTTAACATCAATGGTGGGCTTTATTTGCACTAACAAGATCCCACTCAGGACCAGAAAAAGATCTAATCCTCGGTTTCTGTAATAAGTTTGGCCTCAATTTCAACGGGACCATCCGAAAAATGCAGGGTAAGATGACTGATAGGGTGGTTTTTGAAAAAGGTAGTATTGGTAATAACGTGATTATCATCAGCAATCCAGCAAAAACCCCTTTCTAAAACCCGTTGATAAGAATTGTGACTAAGGGATTTTTCTTGCCAGGTTAACTGTTCTTCTTTTCGATTCAAAAGACGTATATACCCTTGGTGCAATCGTTCAAACCATTCATTAAGAAGGATTTGCGCATTTTCAAGAAGAGAAGAGGGGGGACGCAAACGTGCAGCAAGTGTATAAAACGAGGAAGCTTTTTGGTGCAACCACAGGGATTGTGTCTGTGTGAGACGATCCGCCCAATCATCAAGACGCATCATCATTTGTTCTAAGATTTGTTGAGGAGAAGGCAAAGCACGGGCTAAATGCCCAAGGTGGGCAGCATCTGCGTCCAGTTGACGGTGAATCAAAAGATGAAATCTTTCGGCCTGACGTAATAAAGTCGTTACCAGAGTCGATAAGACGGGTGTTACCAATTCAGCGGCAGCCGTGGGAGTAGGAGCCCTTAAATCAGCCGCCCAATCAATAAGGGTTGTATCGGTTTCATGACCCACTGCAGAAATCAGGGGAATGTCGCTGTGAGCCGCTGCCCGAACAACATTTTCTTCGTTAAAACACCAAAGATCTTCCAGGCTTCCCCCTCCGCGAGCCACAATCAGCACATCAGGGCGTTGATCCAAAGACAGATTATTAAACCCCTGAATAGCGGCCGTGATTTGTTCTGCGGCCCCAGGCCCCTGTACCAGGGTTGGCCAAACCAAAACTTTGCAAGGGTAACGATCTTGCAATCGGTGGAGGATGTCATGAATCACCGCACCGGTCAGGGATGTGACAATCCCAATGGTTTGAGGAAAAAGAGGAAGTGGACGCTTTCGTTGAAAGAGGCCTTCGGCATGCAGTCGATTTTTTCGTTCCTGTAAAATTTTTAAAAGAGCGCCTTCTCCAGCAACCTCAGCGGTTTCGACAATAATCTGATATTTAGAGCGACCAGGATAGGTTGTGAGACGACCTGTGGCAATAATTTCTAATCCATCCTGTAGGGGTGTTTTTAGGGAAGTACCACGCCAACACACGGCATCGAGAACAGCCTCTTCATCCTTAAGACAGAAATAACTGTGGCCGGATGTATGGCGCTTAAAGCCAGAAATTTCTCCTCTTACTCGCACAACCCTAAAATCAGTCTCGACGACTTTTTTGAGGGCAAAAGATAATTCTCGCACGGACAGAACAGGAATTGAATCCTTTCCAGCCTCATAAAAAAGGCTGGGGACAACAGGCATGGACGGGGGGTTTTCATAAGACATGTTTTAACCTGCGTCAAACAGTTTTTTTTTGCAAGAGTTAATCCGCATTCTTGTCCCTTCTATCAAAGCGGATCTTGACGAAAAAGGGGATCAACATCATATTAGGTTTAATTCTTAAAAAATATTTTTACTGAATAGGAATAGAGCCATGTCACTTAAAGGAACCAAAACTGAACAAAATTTAAAAGATGCTTTTTCTGGTGAATCTCAGGCCAATCGTCGCTATCTTTACTTTGCTCAAAAGGCTGATATTGAAGGTTATAACGACGTAGCAACGGTTTTTCGCTCAACCGCAGAGGGTGAAACAGGCCACGCCCACGGTCACCTGGAATTTTTAGAAGCCGTTGGCGACCCTGCGACAGGCCTGCCGATTGGGAATACCCAAGAAAACCTGAAGGCCGCTGTTGCAGGAGAAGTTCATGAGTACACCGATATGTACCCAGCTATGGCTAAAACAGCCCGTGAAGAAGGCTTTGACGAAATTGCAGATTGGTTTGAGACTTTGGCTAAAGCTGAACGTTCTCATGCTGGACGTTTCCAAAAAGCCCTGGAATCTTTAGCGGCGGCTGCTTAATATGAGGCGCGAAGGCAGCCTTGACGCTCCGGTTCGTCATCCCATCGATTGGCAAGATCCCGATTACACGGATTTTGAAAAGATTGATGAGGAGTTAAGACGCGTTTTTGATATTTGTCATGGTTGCCGACGATGCTTTAACCTTTGCGACGTTTTCCCTCGTTTGTTTGATCTTATTGACAACAGCTCCAGTGGTGAGTTGGATACTGTTGAATCCAAAGATTTTGCAAATGTGGTTGACGCCTGCACTTTATGTGATTTGTGCTTTATTAACAAATGTCCTTATGTTCCTCCTCATGAATTTAATATTGATTTTCCTCACCTTATGGTGCGGTATCGTTTTGCTGAATTCCAAAAAGGACGCGTGCCATGGACAAGGAAACAATTGGCCAAAACAGATCAAAATGGAAAAATCGCAACGGCCTTGGCTCCTTTGGCCAATTGGGCAAGTCATACGGATAATACATTAACTCGTCCTATTTTAGAAAGAGCAGTCGCACTTCATCAACAAGCCCCTCTACCGACTTTTCAGCATAAAACACTCTTGCGCGAAGTCAAAGATAAAACGGTAGCGGTAAACCCTAAAGCTCCGGCTTACGGCCAAGAAAAAGTTGCGATTTATGCAACCTGTTTTGGAAATTATAATCAGCCAAAATTAGGATTAGCCGCCCAAGCAATCTTGGCCCATAACGGGGTTGAAGTGACGTTTGTTTATCCTGGGTGCTGTGGAATGCCAGCGTTTGAGCAGGGAAATTTAAAACAAACGACTCAACAGGCCAAAATTGTTGCTTCTTCCTTGCGCCCCTATATTGAACGAGGTTATAAAATCCTGTCCTTGATTCCTTCATGTTCTTTAATGCTGAAGATGGAATGGCCCTTGCTGGTAACGGAGGATGAATCCGTTAAGCTTCTGAGTCAAAATACGCAAGATATCAGTGAATATATTATAGATCTCCATCATACCTTTGGCTTGGTAGAAGGTTTAAGACCTATGGCTGATTCTGTAACGCTTCATTTGGCATGTCATGCCCGTGCTCAAAATATGGGGCAAAAAGCTGCTGAAATGCTGAGATTGATTCCTAATTTTAAGGTCGACGTGATCGAGAGATGCTCGGGGCATGGTGGAACCTGGGGAATGATGGTTGATCATTTTGAAGTTGCTTTGAAAGTCGGAAAACCTGCCTTTCGTCAAATTATCAAAAATGCCTCCTCTTTAATCTCGTCAGAATGCCCCTTAGCCGCCGAACACCTTAAAGAAGGTGTTACTCGAGAAACTCAAGATATATCCTTTGAAACCTTGCATCCCCTAGAAATTTTGGCCCAATCTTATGACCTTAGCTATTAATAAAAAACAACCAATCCCTAATATAGGTCGTGCTCAATTGATTGAAAAACTTTGTGAAGAGCACGGTTTTGACAAAAAAGTTTCCGCACAGTTGGTTGAAACAATTTTAGAAACGATGATAGAAGTCCTCACGACTGGTCAAACGTTAAAGTTTAATGGCTTTGCAAGTTTAAGCATCTCTCAAAAAATAAAACGTCCAGGGCGAAATCCCCGTACCCAAGAAACTGTCATGATTGCTCCTCGACGTGTTGTTCGATTGCGAACCTCGGAACACTTTTATAAAAGGTTGAATCATGAAATATAATCCTGATAACATTTTTGCTCGTTTATTAAGAGAGGAACTCCCTTGTCGTAAGGTTTGCGAAGGGCCGCATTATCTGGCCTTCCATGACCTTCATCCCCAAGCCCCTGTTCATGTTTTGGTAATACCTAGGGGGCCTTACTCCAATGCTACAGTTTTTCACGAACAAGCTTTATCAGAAGAAATCCTTGGGTTTTACCAAGGATTGGCCGATACAATCAAATTTTTATCGTTGAAAAAAGGCTATCGACTGATCAGCAATACGGGACCTGACGCCAATCAGGAAGTTTCCCATTTTCATGTTCATATCTTGGCAGGAAAGCCTTTGGGGCCTCTTCTTGCGGGTGTGGATTCTTCTTGTTAAGGGGTTATATATCTGATGCGGATTCTTTATCATTACCCGTTATGTCCTTATTCACGTAAAATTCGTTTAATATTGGCCGAGAAAAAATTAGACTTTACCACCCAAATTGAACGGTATTGGGAAAAGCGACCGGAATTTCTCCAACTGAATCTTGCAGGACATGTTCCTGTTCTGATTGATTTGAACGGTTCTGTTTTGGCCACCAGCGTTGCCATCGCTGAATATTTAGAAGAAGCCTATCCTGATCGTCCCTTAATAGGGGAGGGGTTACCCCAGAGAGCGGAAGTGCGACGTTTAATGGCGTGGTTTGATGAGCAGTTCGGTCATGGGATCAGTAAGTGTTTGGTTTTTGAAAAAAATATTAAACGTTACATGAAATTAACGGGCAATACAGGACCTGATTCTAACGCTATACGTCAGGCTAAAGGCGCTCTTCATACTCATCTGGATTATATCAGTTGGTTGGTTGATCGACGAAATTGGTTAGCAGGAGATCACTTTTCTTTGGCTGATATTACAGCTGCCGCTCATTTATCAGTGATTGATTACTTGGGAGATGTTCCCTGGGAATCCCATTCTTTAGCTAAGGAATGGTATTCGCGTATCAAGTCACGTCCCACATTTCGGACTTTTTTACAAGACCGTGTTCCTGGACTAGTGCCAGCATCCCATTACCTTGACTTAGATTTTTAACCAACGGGCACGAGAGAATTTTATATCCAAACTTCTATTTAATAATCCATATTATGGAAAATAAGTTGATTGCCAAAAATAAAAGAAACTGAGTTTAAGAATACCTTTTACTTTTCCTTCCTAGAATCGGCGTTTTTGGGAATGAATAAAATATTCCCTTGGTCTTTACAAAGAATTGTGTATTCAAAATTGGGATGTTGACGCTGGAACCGCTCAAGATCATTTTGACGACCAATAGCCCATAAAATTTTATGATTTTGAGCTGCCTCAAGCCATTGCTTTAAAAAGTCCTCGTTATTGATCATCCATGATGTTGTATCCTCAACGGTTGTCCCGAATTCCAATTCTCCTTTAGCCTCGACAACAATAACCTTTTTTTGGCTGTATAAAGGCAAATCTTGGTAATAGGTTAAAAAACTGATGATGGGGTCTTCGCGATTCCCTCTTTCATGAATAATTTGCACTAAATTTTTAAGAGACGGACGTTGAACATAAGGTGCAGCACCCCCTAAAATAACGGTCATACAAACCGCCGTCAAACCAAGTCCTTTTAGGGCTCCTCTAATATTGTGCTTCTTGGCTAAAAAAATTGTTACAGCCGCATGGACTATCAATAAAAGAGCCATTCCTTCAATAAAAAGCAAGAGTTTATGCTTACCTTGTAATAAATCAGGCATAATCACAGGTAAAGCAAGGCTAAAAACTCCAATAACAAGCATGAAAAAGCTGTGACCATATAAAAAACGGCAAGGGTTGTATTTGTGTGGTAATTGATAAAGAGCATTGGCAATCAAAAGGGCCAAAGGAGGAAAAATAGGCAAAATGTAAGGAATTAATTTGGAGTGGGAGAAAGAAAAAAATAACAGGACCCATCCTATCCATATTCCTAAAAAACTGTACAAAGGTTCGGTTCGTTTATGCCAAACCGTTTTAAAGGTACTGACCAAAAAGAAAGTCCAAGGCATAAGACCTATAAAAACAATCGGGATAAAAAACCACGCCGGTTTATAGCGGGCATGAATCGTGGTGGTATAACGCAACCAATGTTCTACCACAAAATACTTATGCAGAAACTCTGGATTTTTCAAACTAACCCACAAATGCCAAGGCACTGTTACCAAAAGGAACAAGAAGGAACAACGCCAAAAAAATAAGGGCTTCACAAAATGCCATTGACGGGTATAGCTAAGCCATAACAAAATTAAGGGTCCCGGAACTACTAGGGCCATAACTCCCTTTGCTAACACCCCAAGTCCGCAAAAAAAGCTCAACCCTAAAAACCATCTTTGACGTTCTTGTATGAAGGGGGCATAAAGTCCCCGATAAAAGCAGTAAAGAGAAAGCGTTACCAACACACTAACGGCCATATCAAGAATGATCAGACGTGATAAGCTGAAATAAAGGGCCGTTGTGGCTAAGACCCCGGCCGCCATCAGCCCTGTGGATCGGTTAAAAACCGAACGGCCAAAGGCATAGGTAGCAACACAGCCTAATGTTGCAAAAAAAACTACCCACAAGCGCATTCCAGCTTCATTTAATCCAAAAGTTTTAAAACTTGCAGCCTGCAACCAATAAAACAAAGGGGGCTTTTCAAAATATTTCACGCCATTAAGTCGGGGAGTAATAAAGTCACCACTTACCACCATTTCGCGAGGAATTTCGACATAACGCGCTTCGTCAGGAGTCGCAAAAGGGCGATTGCCTAGTTGAAAACTGAATAATAAAAAACACAGTAAGCCAACGACAAAACCTTCACGATAAGGAGTCTGGAGATTTTTTTTAATATTAAGAAGCTTTTTCATCAATTAAAGCCATCCATTCTTGTTCATTCAGAATTTTGATCCCCAATTCCTGGGCCATTTTCAATTTAGATCCTGCTTCGGCTCCTGCCACAACAAGGTCTGTTTTTTTGGAAACAGAACCGCTGACTTTGGCCCCTAAACGCTCGGCCTGAGCTTTAGCCTCACTACGGCTTAAGTTTTCTAGAGATCCTGTAAAGACAACAGTCTTACCACTGAGGGGGCTGGCTTGAGACTGGGTTTCTTGATAAGGCACAATGACAATATGTGATAATAAATCTTTTACGATGTGCTGTTGATCCAGATCCTGCAAAAAAGCCAAAAGGTCTTGAGCCATTCCTGGTCCAATTCCTTCTATTGTTAACAGATCTTCTAAAGAAGCTTTCCATAATGCTTCAGGGTTTTTATAATGTTTTGCCAGTAAACGCGCGGTCACTTGACCAATTTGTGGGATGCCTAGAGCATAAATGAACCGATCAAAGGGAATATTTTGTGATTTTTCAATGGCTTTTTGTAAGTTTGAGGCTGATTGTTCCCCCCACCCTTCCAATTGCCGCAATTGTTGACTAAAAGGGCGCTTAGGATCAAACAAAGCGAAAATATCGGCAGGCGTTTTAAGCCATCCCTCTTTATAAAAGGTCTCAAGGTGCTTTTCTCCTAAACCCTCAATATCAAAAGCCGGACGGCTTACAAAATGTTTTAACCGCTCAACAGCCTGCGCATCACAACCAAAAATATTGGAGCATTTTTTGGCTACCTGATCTTTCATTTTGGTGACTGAATGACCGCACACAGGACATACGTCGGGGAAAAGAAAAGGATTCGTATCGAAACCCCGTTTAGAAACCAAGACTTGAACAACCTGGGGAATAACATCCCCTGCCCTTTGAATCACAACAGCATCACCGACGCGAATGTCTTTGCGCTGAATTTCCTCTTCATTATGAAGCGTTGCCCGGCTTACCATCACGCCACCGACAAACACAGGTTTTAGACAAGCGACAGGGGTTAGAACCCCGGTGCGTCCTACTTGAATAATAATATCCTCAACGGTCGTTTCTGCCTGCTCTGCGGCAAATTTAAAGGCAATCGAATGACGCGGGACACGCCCAATGGTGCCCAGGCGCCTTTGCAGAGCTAAATCATTAATTTTATAAACGATGCCGTCTATCTCATGTCCTAAAGTAGGCCTTAAGGCCTCAAGGGTTTGAAAATAGTCAAAGGCTTCTTGTAGCGTTTCACATAACCGAGACGGTGCTGCGACTGAAAACCCCCATCTTTTTAAGTTTTTTAAGATATCCTCTTGAGTTTGGTTTTGAACAGGGGAGTCGGTATCATAAGAATACGCAAAAAAACGTAACGGACGTTTCGCCGTGATACTGGAATCCAGTTGTCGTAGAGAACCGGCCGCCGCGTTACGGGGATTAGCAAACAAGGATCCCCCCTCTTTTTGCCGATTCTGATTTAAGGTTTCAAAGTCAAGACGAGGCATATAAACTTCCCCCCTCACCTCTAGGTCTTCGGGAAAATCTTCTTCCTGAAGAATCAGAGGGATATCACGCACAGTTTTTAAATTGGCCGTCACATTTTCGCCCACTTGCCCATCACCTCGGGTTGCCCCCAGAACAAAATGACCCTTTTGATAGTGTAGTGAGGCCGACAATCCATCAATTTTGGGTTCCGCCATCAACGGTATGTCAATATTCTCAGGCAGTTTAAGAAAACGTCGCGCTCGATCCAAAAATTGCTGTATCTCCTGAAATGAAAAAGCATTGTCTAAAGACAACATAGGGCGACGATGCTGAACCTTGTCAAATTCAGGTGCAGGAGGAGAACCTACCCGATAACTGGGACTG
>JAJZHT010000150.1 GCA_021804455.1 Pseudomonadota bacterium
AAAAATGTCAATCCTTTGACCCTGTCAAAAAAGTCTTAATGACTCAGCTAACGTCTCATTCCCAAGAAATTTTTAATTTTAACGTACAAAAATCCTCATTTCTTAACCGATTTGGCAGAAACTTGGCACAGAGGTCCCGTACCCACAAAAAATACGATAGCCAAAGTGTGGGTACAAAGTGGCCTTTTTCAGACCCGATAGGGTCAGTTCTTATTTATACCAAAAAACCTGTTTTTTCACAATAAAACCTTCGTTTTTAAGTTTCCAGAGAGATTTTATTATCGGAAAGATTTGAGAAGTCTCGAGAAGATAGTTGAAAATCGGTATGAATTTAGGCTTTAAATGGTCAATGTAAGGCTGCTAACACGTTTGCGCTGGATACGGGTTGTGTTTGGGGCAACTGTTTGACTGCGATGCGCTTAGAGGATAGAAAGTACTTTTGCGTTTCTTGCTAGAACTATCCACTTGGAAAATTTGAAAACCTTTTCCTATGCTATATCTATCCAATCAATTTTGCAGGAGATCCCAATCAATGAATAAGAAAATGACACTTGCTTTAAGCCTCGGTTTAGCCTTATCTCTACCTTTAGTTCATGCAGATGGTCCTCAACAAACACCGGAACAGCCGCCAGCTGCTGCTGCATCCACAGAGCCGGCCGGTAACGCTCAACAACCCGACGGCGGGATGGGTCAAGAAGAGGGGATGCATTCTGACTCTGGCATGCAACCGGGAGAAGGCAAAGGAAAAGGCCCTATGGAAAGGGGTGGGCACAGAGAACATGAAAGAATGGAACGGGAAAGGATGGAACGCGAACGCATGCGTGACAGAAGGGAACATGAGCGGTTAGAGCGTGAACATAAAAGGGAAGAGCGCCGAAAAGAACATCGGGAAGACCGACGCGAAGACAAAGGTGGTAGAGATATGAGCCGCGGTGGACAAGGCCAACAACCTGTTGGTAATACCGGTGGTACGCCTGCTGCCCCCGCTACACCTGTTGCTCCTGCAGCACCTGCTGCAACTCCAGCACCAGCAGCACAGTAGTCTTACTGTTATAAACTTACAAACGGTGTTAACGTTAAATTTTCGTTAACACCGTTTTTTTATTTTTTCTTCAAATTCCGGTAAAAATTTTCGTGGGCCCCAAGCACCAATAATATTCTTTGACCCTCACACCAAGAAGATAGCCCGGATTTGACCCCATACCTCTTAAACACGGCTATTTGTAGGTGTAATTAGGATCACTATAAACATAACAGCAAAAAATCGATTGAGTTCTTCTTTGGATAAGGTGTAATGTTTTAGGATCAGTTCAGAATTCAGTAGAACTGCCAAAGAAGTAGAACTCACGAAAGGCTAGGCAATAGTGAGGATGAAAATGAGTAAGCTCAAGCGATGAACAAAATCTTTAAATGCATTCTCATCAGCCTACTACTAGGAGTGCTTGGAACATTATTGTTTCAGGCGCTCAGTTGGAAACCTCCAGATATTAATGGGAAAAGTCAACGTAAAATACATTCTTGCATACAGGAAGATGCGAGCAAATTAAATTTCAGGTTTCAATCAGATCACAATATTCATTTTGATGTAGATTTTGTGCAAAATAGCAAACCTAGCTGTATCAATCCCTATTTTCCCACTATCCATATAAAAACGAATGGATCTCATAATGCATGGCTGCATATTGTTTACACCGATTCAAAAGTACCTGAGTGGCAAACTTTTATTGATTCAGAACATGACGCAACAAAACCTTCACCTTACCCTTTCTACACACACGAACCAGATTTTTACGATGCTCCATTATGGACATATTCATTGGTTAACAAACCCATCAGTTTTTGGAAAGGCCATACTTTTGCCATTGAGGTTAATCACCAAAACAAGACCATAAAATGTCTGGGTGGTATTGAGTGGGGGTTTGAATTACGCCTTACGAAATTGCATCCTTTAGCAATACAACCAAGGTTACTTGATGAAGAAGATTGGAAGCAAGCTTGGGAATTAGTGAAAGATAAACTACCAAATTATGAGAGTATTAACTAAATAATTTTTTAGAGTAAAATTATAATTAAAGGGATCAACTATATAAAAATAATGATGGGCTACTGCATATTATGTGACACCTTGATATAATCAGATCTTTTTATACAGTTAAACAGTTGTTCAGAGGCTTAATTAATGGAACAAATCATCAATACCCCTCTTCTCCAAGAAATAAAGCGCCTATGCCCAAAAGAAGGTATCCTTTCTATTAATGCCGAAAATGCCTACTGTTATCTTAAGCTGCAAGATGATTTTTTGATCAATCTCTTTCCCTCTTTAACAGAGAGCATCAAAGATCTTATTAAACTGCCGGATTATTTTTCTGGTGATAATATTGGTGCACATATCAGCGTTATTTATCCTGAAGAAGTTAAAACAGAATCGATGAAGGCTACCATTCAACAAAACGCTTTCGAAAAACAGCACACCTTCCAAGTTTTAGAATTAATTAAAATGCCAATGCCGAAAAAAACTTATTATGTATTAAGTGTTGCTGCTCCCTCACTAACAGCTATCAGAACCACCCTGGGACTGCCCTCCTTATTAAATTTTCGAGGACTTTGGGTGCCTTTTCATCTTACAGTGGCAATTGGCAACTTATAACAAATACCCCCTCGTGCATTATAACCAACCATCAATACCGTAGTTTCTACGTAAGCATATTGTTCTTAAGCATTTAACCTGGATTTTCCTTTGTGCGTTATTCCTATAAGTTTAAGTCGTCAAAAACTTAAACTTATAGGAGAAATAATATGAGAAACTTTAGAATAATAGATGGTCCTTTTTCCGAAGCAGACATTAGAGACTTTAATTTGTCTGAAGAGGAAAAAAACAGACCGATTGGAAGAGCAATCGAAGAAAACAACCATGGAGGACGCGGACTTTTTCACGCATATAAAACAGAGCGTCAAAAATCTGCGCCCTCTCCGCAAGAGACACAGAACAAACCAGGTTTAAAAAAGCAGTAAGAAATTACATTTTTTAGATAAGGTTTTAAGATGCAATGGTTGAAAACATAATCCTCA
>JAJZHT010000151.1 GCA_021804455.1 Pseudomonadota bacterium
TTTGCGTGTTGAGAATCCCACCCAGCAGGCCACCATTCAAAAAGAGGCTGAAAAAATTTGCCAACAGCTGCAAAGCGGTGCTCATTTCCATGTTATGGCTCAACAATTTTCAGAAAGCACGTCCTCAGCCTCGGGAGGATACATTGGGTGGTTTGCCAAAGGACAAATGGATCCTGCTATTGAAGAGGCTGTCTTAAGGCTGGAGCCTGGTGAGATTTCAAAACCCGTTCGTACAAGCATGGGCTATAAAATTATCCTTTTAAAAGATCTTAAAAAACCTAACCAAGCAGCTTTTGGTCAGACAATTATTACCTATCGTCAGGTTATGATCCCCTATCATGACAACATTACCGAAGAAGAGTATCAAAAAATAGAAACTCATATTGCCGAAATGCAAGAATTGAAAAACTGCGATACTTTAGACGCTAAGGCTAAAGAATGCGGTTATCAGTGCGAATTTTCCCATAAAGTTCCTTTTGGAACCTTACCGGCACCTTTACAAAAAATGTTTCGTCAAGCCAAACTGGGGCAATGTTTAACCCCCATTCGCACCCAAGAACATCTTGTGATTACCATGGTTTGTACCCGTGATCTTCCTGAAAATAAAATTCCAAACAGTGAAGAAATCAAACAGAACTTGGAACAAGAAAAATTAGGGAAAATGGCCACTCGAGAATTTAATAAACTTCATGCCATTGCCTTTATTGATGATAAAACAAAGACCCAGAGTTAAATGATCGCTTTAGACAGCCTGCCCCCTTTAACAAAGGTTATTAAAGACTTTGGTCTTTTGACACAGAAAACGTTTTCAAAAAGTTTGGGGCAGAATTTTCTGTTAGACCCCGGTATTACCGACCGTATTGTTCAGGTTGCAGGAGACCTTAAAGAGTGCGATGTGATTGAGATTGGACCGGGTCCTGGTGGATTGACGCGATCCATTTTAAAACAAAACCCGCACCACCTTTATGCCCTTGAGAAAGACCCCTCTTGCATAGCCGCCTTACAATCCTTGATCACAGCAAGCCAGGGTCATTTATCGCTTGTGGAAAGGGATGCTTTAAAAGTGAGCCTTTCCGATATGACCCAATATCCTATTAAAGTTATTGCCAATCTGCCCTATAACGTTGGTACTTTGCTTTTATTAAAATGGCTTAAAAACCTAGAACGTATTCAAACTCTTACCTTAATGTTTCAAAAAGAGGTTGCCCTACGAATCACAGCCCAACCAGGAACGCCTGATTATGGAAGACTCTCGATCCTAACTCAATACCTTTGCCACACCGAACGCATTTTTGATCTTCCTCCCAAGGCTTTTATCCCCGCTCCTAAGGTTTTCTCCTCCGTGGTGCATTTACAACCCAAACCTTTATCACTGAAGGAGAAAACTCTTATACCATGGTTAGAAAAAGTGACAGCTGCCGCCTTTAACCAACGTCGTAAGATGATCCGGGTCAGTCTGAAACCTCTTTTTGGAGAAGAAAATTTGCAGGAAATTCTAGACAAACTTCATTTACATTCTACTCAAAGGCCTGAAACTTTAACCCTTAAAGATTACTGTGCTTTGGCAGCATTTTACCATAACCTTGAACTTTCTAAAGCATGATACAGTCAAAGTGGGCGAAAGAACGTGTTCTTTTCAACTAGCCATAAAAAATTTCTTATAGTTTACTACCCACAGTTAAGTTTAAGGTCCTGTTGTGCATGAGTGCTTTTCTTCTATCCCTCCTTCGTCCCTCCCCTATGAAGGGTTGTTCTTTAGAGCGGTATAAGCAAGTAGGGTCAAGACGTTTTTTTTATCTGATGGTGCTTTTAAGTTTATTGAGTTTTGGCGGTATGATCCTTCATACGATTTAGTTTAATTTTTATTTTGCTCTTCTTTTTTAATTTTTTTCATGCAACGCGAGATGACGTTTCAAGATATCAGACCTTGTTTCCACTGCTTTGTTTAAAAAGATCGATTGGGTGGTTGGATCCTCTATATGATTAAAGGTTTGTAAGGCTAGACCCAAACTATACGAGGCTTTGTTCAACATCAAACGTTTCACCCAAGGATTCTGGTAACGATGAGCGCTCCAAATAAATAACTGTGTTGTGGAAAGATAAAAATCCCACTGAATATTCAACGGAACGTCTGTCATTTTTAAAGATCGATAACCAGCACAGGCAAACGCAAGACCGGCTAAATTATTCTTTTCAGTTTCCTCTAACCCTAAGTACGCATTAAGAATTTTTAACCCGAGTTTTGTGATCTTTTTTGCAGCTGACTCATGACTTTCATTCGATTTAAACTCACAGGCACGGATTAAAGACTGGGGTAATTTTTCAATCAAACGATCCGGTAAAAAATGCTTTGCGGATTCAAAGGCAGCATCCTCAACAGCACGAACCATGGCCACCAGATTTCCCCTTCCTCGCGAACGGAGTTCTTGGCGTAAAACTTGATGCAAAGCGGATTGATGACGCCTATCCTCAAAATCTTGCTGTTGTTGGGGCGTCATAAAACGTCCACCGCTCCGCATACGAACAGGAACTTGTAAGGGCAGAGAAGAGCTTTGAGAAGTAGTTTCTTCAGGTGATTGATCGAACGTCTGCCAAAACCTTTGGCTTTGACTGGATAAAAGTTCCTCATCCTCGGAAGTTTGTTGTGGAAAATCACGGGACAATGCAGGAAAAGGTGTTATAAAATTCACAGATAAAGCTAAAAAGGCCCAAACCATTTTTGAAGGAGAAAAATCTGTCATCATAAAAGCCTCCTATAAAGCAATTTTTATAAACAAAATGTCCACACTTTATAAGAAGGCTTTCTAAGGTAAACAGACCGTTAAGAACGGCATAACAAAACTCTCTACAAGAACCTTTTTTAACACTTGCATCGATAAATTCTTGCTTACACTATAGGAACGATGATTTTGTTCGAAAGCGACAGCCCATGAAAACAGATAATTTAAGTTACCCTGATCCGGATACCCTTTATCCTATTAAAGGCGTTACAAGAACAGCCTATCTTAAAAATATTGTCACACACCCTCAAATTCTTGTGGGTGATTACACTT
>JAJZHT010000021.1 GCA_021804455.1 Pseudomonadota bacterium
GTTTGGCTGATTCAAAAAATATCAGCGTTAAATCCAATGTTTGTTGCTGCTCAAAACAACGAGGGTCAGCAAAACCTAAAAAGGCAAATCGATCACTGGGTAATCCAGAAAGAATAAGCCCAGCAAGAACTGCCGAGGGCCCCGGAATCACCGTCACAAAAAAATCCTGTTCCTGACAAGCTCGTACCAATTTAAAACCGGGATCAGAGATCAAAGGCATACCTGCATCACTAATTAAAGCTACCGATTGTTGTAAAGCCAAACGTTTTAAAATTTGAGGACGAACAGATTCTGCATTATGGTCTTGGTAAGTTAAAAGAGGCTTTTGAATGCCATACATTTTCAATAAAGTTTGACTGACGCGCGTATCTTCGCAAAAAATCGCATCACACTCTTTCAAAACCTTTAAAGCCCGCAGGGTAATATCCTCACGATTGCCAATCGGTGTTCCCACGATATAAAGGCCTGGATTTAAAGTCATTTTTGCTAATCATTTTTTAAAAGTTTGCCAGCTAAACTTTAACAGATTCCGTTTTTTTTCCTATCTGTTTATGCAAAAAAAAGTTTGTTTTCCTTTAACATCAAATTTGAAAGATTTACTTTTGTATCAGGGATTGGTGACAAAAGACCAATTGCGTGTTGCCGAGGAAGAGCAAAAACGTCAGCCACGCTTATTAGGCCAAGTCCTTGTGGATCTCAACTTTATAGATCCAATCGAGCTGCAACGCATTTTAAGCCAATCAACAGGGATTCCTTTTCAGGATTTAACAAACATAGACCTTGAAAGTGAATCTTTATTCCTCTTGCCTCTAGAAGTATGCAAACGCCATCAAGCCATTATTTTTAAAAGTGAACAAGATCATCAGATCTTATCCATAGCCATGGCTGATCCCGAAAATGTGTTGGATATTGATACCTTAAAAAAGTATCTTCACCAAAAGCTGGGTTCTCAGCCAAAAATCATATTGTTTCACACGGACCCTCAGCAGATTCAAGCTGTTTTGCATCAAAATTTCTCCTCCCTTCATGCTTCTTCATCACGTCAAGGAGCTATTGCCCGCGTTGAATCCATCTTAAACCAGGCAGTACAAACAGGGGCATCGGATATCCACTTTCAACCCGAAGAACAATCGATTACAGTACGGTTTCGTATAGATGGTTTGCTTCGAACCATCGAAACGTTTCATAAACAAGACTGGTCGGCTGTTGCCGTTCGATTAAAGATCATGGCAGGGCTTGATATTGCAGAATCCAGACGTCCTCAAACAGGCCGGTTTGATCTTCGAATGGCAGGGCATCAAGTTGACTTTCGTGTTTCGACTCATCCCACAGTTTTTGGCGAAAATATTGTGATTCGGCTGTTAGATAAAAGCAAAAATTTGCTGAATTTAACAGATTTAGGATTTGAAGCGGATCAGATCCAATATTTAAAAAATATCGCTTCCCTTTCCCAAGGACTTATCTTAATTAGCGGTCCAAGAGGATCAGGAAAAACGACCACGTTATATGCCCTGTTCGCTGAAATGGATAGCCAACACCGTAATATTATGACTTTAGAAGAACCTGTTGAATACCAAATTCCGGGAATACGTCAAACAGAAATTCACGAAGGAGGCGTCATAACATTTGCCGATGGTGGACGATCGATCTTGCGTCAAGATCCAGACGTTATTTTTATCGGTGAAATTCGTGATGAAGCAACGGCGAAAATGGCGTTGCGATCGGCTATGACAGGACATTTGGTTATCGCCACCGTTCACAGTTTTGATTGTTATGGGGTGGCTGCCCGTCTTATTGACCTTGGGCTTCATCCTTCCTTATTGTCAGGACATATTTTATGCGCCATCTCCCAAAGATTGGTTCGGAAAATTTGCACCCTCTGCCAACAGCAAGGATGTCCTGTGTGCTCCTATACTGGGTATAAAGGACGTTGTGCCTTGGTGCAAATTTTACCTTTTGATTCAACGCTTCATCGACTGATTAATGAAGGAGCCAGTCGCAGCCTTATTCAACAATATTGTCATAATAATCATTTTCCTGATTTATGGCATGATGGACAAAAAAAGCTGAAAGCCGGTATAACAAGCCTAAGCGAACTTAAAAGAGTTGTTGGTGAACATGAAACCTATTTGGCACCCCTCCCCCAACTTTAATGACAGACCACCCTTAATCCACCCCGACACGGTCGTCTTGCATTATACAGATATGCAATCAGCCTCTGTGTCTTTACAACGGTTATGTGATCCTTTGTCTAAGGTCAGTTGCCACTATCTGATCGATGAGGATGGCACCATTTATCAATTGGTCGATCTTGAAAAAAGAGCTTGGCACGCTGGCGTCAGTGAATGGAAAGGTCGTTCAAATGTTAATCATTTTTCGATCGGTATTGAACTCCAAAACCCTGGCTATGAATATTTTAAAGAACATGGATTTTGGTCGCCCTACCCCTTTCTTCAATATCAAGCGCTGATTAATTTATTAAAAGTTTTAAAAAAAACATATCCTGCCATTGTTCATAATACAATAGGGCATTCCGATGTCGCTCCTGAACGAAAAATAGATCCAGGCCCTCACTTTAATTGGGATCTTTTGGAACAAGAAGGTTTTAAAAAAAATTAATTTTAATTGATGAGGACGAGTTAACGAAGTTTTAATCATTCGACTTTAAACTGAAGTTATATTAAGAATTTTAAACGCCAACCACGGATAAACTGGATCTTAAATTTCGAAATACCCTAGCACGATCGAGTTTATGGGAGATGTAAATGAGCAAAAAAAGAGTTTCTCTTGCCTTGCAGGGCGGTGGATCCCACGGAGCTTTCACCTGGGGTATTCTGGACCGCTTGTTAGAAGATAATCGACTTGAGATTGAAGGGCTTACAGGAACCAGTGCCGGTGGTATGAATGCTGTTGCTGTGGCCCAGGGCCTAACCCGAGGAGGGCCTGAGGCAGCCCGATCCGAACTTAAGAACTTTTGGCAAGAAATTCATAGTGCTGGTAAATATAGCAGTTTAAATAATCGTGGCCCTATTGACAAAATGATGAATAAATTCACGATGTATAATTCACCGGGTTTCATGATGTTTGATTACTTAAGTCGGATTTTTTCCCCCTATGAAATGAATCCTTTGGGAATTGATCCGCTCAAAGATGTGATCGAGAAAAATTTTGATTTTGAATTATTGCGCACTTCCTCCCAATGTAAAGTTTATCTTTGTGCAACCCATGTTTTTACAGGACGTCTACGAATTTTTAACATCAAAGAATTAAGATTGGAATGTTTGCTGGCGACGGCATGTCTTCCCACCATTCACAACGCTGTTATGGTGGATGGTGAGTATTATTGGGATGGTGGTTTTATCGGAAATCCTGTATTTTTCCCCCTTATTTACGATTGTGAAAGCAGCGATATTATTTTGGTGCAACTGAACCCCACCGTACGCAACAAATTACCGACAACAGCCCGAGAAATTGGGGATCGTCTTAATGAAATTACCAATAACGCGTCGGTTGTTCGTGAAATGAGAGCCATTTCCTTTATCACGGATCTTATTGATCAAGGGATGCTGGATAAGAATAAAATTAAGCGTCTTAATATGCACGTTATTGAAGATGAGGCTGTCTTTCAAGAATTAGGTTGGTCCAGTAAACTGAATACGGAATGGGACTTTTTCATGTACCTTTTTGAAAAAGGGCGCCATGCTGCTGATGTGTGGCTTAAGAAAAATTTTGATTCAATCGGCGTTCGAACCACAGCCCCTATGCGGGAACACTTTGTTGGATCAAAATGGCAACACCGTGACGAACACCTTTAGGCGATTCCTTCCTCACGCGTTTAACAGATTCGAAGCTTTTTGATGACTCAGTTTTTTTAACTTGATTTTAAAGAATACGAGTTACAGTATACACAATTATTTCGAGTCTATTTTTATAGAGGACTTTAAGATAAAGGACGATTCATTAATGTATTGGTTAAAAATTTTTTCCCTAATCATCGCCTTGACAACCATAGCGAAAGCAGAAGTTCCCTGGCTTGAAAAAAGTTTAGACGACAGTATTTCTGGAGATCTGAATAACCTAGGTTCTCCGCAAGGAAATCGAGCTGTCGCTTTGCTGGATTCTTATGAAAAAAAATTTCAAAGCGCCCCTATAGACCAAAAACAAAACTTATGGAATAAAATGAAAGCGCTTCTTTTTAGAGGCGCAGGTGTCGGTGGCATTAGTCAACGTCCTGCCACGCCTGAGGAAAGAGAAACTTTATTTAAGATCTTTCAAACTATACAATCTTTTAAGGGTGAGACATTTTTAAAAGAGGATCTTCCTTTAGTACAAAATTCCCACCCTCAATTTTTAGAACAGCATCCTGGTCATTGGGTAGGACTAACAGAATTAGCCCTTCGGCAACAAGGTCACCAGAATCAAGCTTCCAAAAAAGCCAAAGAAATCATTAATTCCTATCGTGCTCTTAATGCCGATCATCCAACAAATCTTTACCCGAAAGTAGATTTCAAAATTGGTGATAAATTTCAATCTTTTATGCGAATAAACTTTGAAAGCTTACCAGGTGATCAACAACCTATTCTAAGTCGTACATTACCCAAAGATGTAGCTAAAAGAATTTTGAATATTAATTATTTGTGGAACCTGTTAAAGACTTATCAATCCAACATAAAACCTAATGAAAGTATGCTACAAGAATTGCAAAATTTTACCACTTCTTTAAAAAGTTCTCCTTTGGTAGAATTTGATACTTTTTTGGGTGTAAGATCTATTGGAGCTGCACACGTTAACAATTTACTTTTACAATACGACTATTTTTTTTCCGGCTTAACAGCCGATATCATTCTTGGAATCGTATTGAAACAGGGATCCTCAACCGATTCTATATTTAGTGTTGATGGTATAAGATTTTCCCCCGACAGCATTTTAACGTATGGAATTCCCAGTCTAGGCTACTCTTTAACACAAATTTATAACCAAAAATTGCGAGACATCCCCTCTGGAGTTTCCAATCCTGGATTTAAAGAAAAAAAAGAACAAGCAGAGCAAAATTTACAATACTTAGAACAGGCCCTACTGCAAGCTATTCAAAAAATTAAGTCATCTTTTCATCCCATAAGTCTAACGGAAGAAGATATTCCTTCTCCGGTTCCTTCCACAGATTACAAACTCTTACAAGAATATGCTCTAAAACTGTGGGATCAAATCGAAAAAACGATTAAAAAAGCTCCTTTAGAGAATACAAATTTTTATAGAGGCGATATTAATGATATCCATATGATTACCAGTTACAATCTAGTATATCTAAACGCTCAGGGTTGGTTAGATGGTATTGGTGATATATTCGGTTTCGACTGGGCGCCTCAACGCTCAGCTATTGTTAAAAAAAGAGAAGCATATTCAGTTGAGATTACGAATGAACTTCTTCTTAATTTTTTAGACCACTGCAGAGATTTTCCTGAGAGTTTTGACCATTTTCTAGACCCTTATAACATGGTATGGCTTACTAAAAGTAAGGCTTATTGAGAAAAATAAAGTTTCTATAAATAATGCCGGAACTTACAAACAAAGCGAATCGTCTCAAATTGCAGATATTCTCTATAAAGCTTTATATTATGTTCCTCTCACATCAGAGCAAGAAGAACGTTTTGCAAAAGCCCTTCAAGAAATTGTTCCAAGATTAGAATATTGGTACCAATCTCGCATGAAATATCAAAATGGCAATCAATATGTAACCCCAGTTTCTTTCTGGTTAAACCCTGACGGTTAAAATGAAAAAAAAGCGTGCTCTTTATATTCTCTTTTTATTATCTCTTGTGATTCTAGAATCTCCTGGCTTTACGCAACCCTCCTTCCCTGTTTTGGTTTTTGATGAAAAAATCAATAAACAGGGGCAGTCGGATATAGAAAATCTTTTGCCTCGACGATTTCGTTCAACGGCGTTTTGTTTGACTGGTTTTTTTAATGGGTTGAGATTCAAAGCCTTGCGTATCTCGGGCAGTGGCCAATTTACCCAAAAACAATTAACACAGATTGTGTTATCTATTCTTCAACAACAAAAAATTCCCCCCCAAGATTTTGTGTTAGTTGATCTGCGTCAAGAACCGCACCTTTTTGTTGAGGGAAAACCTTTCACCCTTTTTAGTCCTTATTTTTCTGGCCATCAGGATAACACCTCAAACCAAAGCCTTGAGGAGGAGCAATACCTAAAAAAACGTTTAGAGGCTGAAGATACGTTTCTCGTGCACACCGTTTCTAAAAAAGATCCCAAAGGAAATTTAGGCACTACGCGCCTGACTTCTTTATCCTCCAAAACGATCCTTACAGAGCACGAGATTGCCAAAGATTTGGGAATCTCTTATAGACGTCTCGCCGTCCAAGACCATCAACCACCCTCTGATAACGTCGTGGAGGATTTTATTACCCTGGTTCAAAACCTTCCACCGCAAGCATGGGTTCATTTTCATTGTCGTGGGGGCAGCGGTCGAACCTCGACCTTTATGATAATGTACGATATTCTGAAAAACGGAAAGAAGTTGTCTTTATCTGAAATCATGAATCGGCAAGTGGCCCTGGGCGGGAAAAACCTGGACAATATCACGTCCAAAAGCCCTTTTCTTAAGGAAGGTGCCCAAAAAAGACAAAGATTTATTCACCATTTTTACCGTTATGCCACGGCATCAGACGGTTTGGGACACCAAAGTTGGCGCCAATGGCTTCAAAACAACCCTATCCCTGATTAAGAACTCGGCACTTGAAGGTTCATCCAATCAGGAATCCAGGGGTCCAAAACGGCTCCTTCGCACATTAAAGGAAAAGCTTTCTCCTCAAAAATACTCAGGCGCAAAAGAGCCAACCCATACTCTCCGGCTGTCGTGCGCACTTCTCCCACTTCTTGCTGGCACGCATCCACAATCATTGAGCCAAACTCAGGAGTTTTTCCGCTTATTTTAACCGGGAACAGGCGCTTGCGTACCAAACCACGGTAACGGGTTCGGGCTGTCAGCTCTTGGCCCATATAGCAACCTTTCTGCCAGTCAATAGCCCCCATTTCTTCGAAATTACACTCTAAAATAATACCGCGCTCAACCGGAATATCGCGTCCCCCATCCGCCACGCCCAACGATAAACGGTGCCTGTCGTAATCATCAAGAGTTTGTTCTTTTATGCCATCATTAAAGAGAGTATGAGCATAAAGACGTTGACCTAAAAACAAGGACCTAGGATCTGAAAGAAGGATATCGCCATGGGGAATGTTTGAAAAAGATAAAGGATCTCCCCAAAGCGCATAAACACCGTACCGGTGGCTGAGGTCTTCTAAATACACATCTGACCTTAATTTGTAAATATTTAACCGTTTGATGAGGTCCTGAGGACGCTCACAGTCGATCAACCAATCGCCATCCTCTGTTTGGGTAATGAACAGATCGTACAAAAATCTTCCTTGAGGAGTTAAGAGAGCAGCATAAATAGCGCCCTTTTCATCCACTTTGCGTACATCGTTGGTAACCAGTCCCTGCAAAAAAAGGACCTTATCAGAACCCTTTAAACGAACCACCCCACGGTGAAGCAAGGGTGCCTTAAAAGTCGTCATTAAGGCGTAACCTCACCTTTTAAACGCGCATAATTCATTACTTTTTTCACGCCCTTAACCTTACTGGCATAGGCGCTAACCTTTTCAAGCTCTTCTTGGCTTTGGGCATTACCCATAATGTATACTACGCCACCTACCGTTTTAATACTGTAGTTTAACGAGCGAATATCACCATCAAACAGCAAATTGGTTTTTACTTGGGTGGTAATCAAACTGTCATTGGCAATGCTGCCAAATCCTCCCCCTTCCGATATTTCAATGTGATTGATCACTTGTCTGACGCCACTGATCTCCCAGGCAATCCGCTCTGCCTCTACTTGCCACTCTGGATTGGGCACCGAACCGGTCAGCAGGACTTCTCCATTTTGTACATTAATTCCAATTTTGGCAAAAAGTTCACTGTTATAACTGTAGATTTTTGCCTTAAGGGCTGTTGAAATTTGGCTGTCGCTGGCTGTTCCTGTAATACCTTTTTCACGCGTTGCCAATGTTCCGACCAACGCCCCTCCCCCAATAATCGCGGGTGCGCAGGCGCAGAGTGTGCTTAAAACGGCCCCCAGCACGGTTAATTTAAAAATTGTTTTTAATTTAAAGTCCATAAAAACTATCCTGAGTTTGCCATGCGTTGATAATATGAAAAGGCTGCTGTGATTGGCATAATAAAACAACATCAAAACGAATAAAAGGGTATTTAAGGTTTCGAGTCGCATCTTGGCTTAAATAATAACAAACCGCGTTTTGAATACGCTGTTTTTGTGGAGAATGAATGGCTTGGGCGGCATCCTGAAAATAACGACGATATTTAACCTCAACGGCGACTAAGGTCTTACCCTCCGCCATTACCAAATCAATCTCGCCATAAGGACATTTATAGCGGGATACGATCATTTCATAGCCCTTTTTTTGCAAAAAACCTTTGGCTTGGTCTTCAGCCCACCGTCCTTTATGATCCGCTGTTAATGCCACAGGCTTCCCTAGTCTTGTTGGATTCTTTGCAAGAGTTTAGCGAAAGTTGGATCTTGTTGGTAGAAGGTTTGTTCTGGTGTGTACGCTAATGGATGGGTATTTTCGTGATAAAATAAGGCGAAAATTGTCTGATAATTGTTAAATCCTTTTTGAGGAGACCGTATCAGGTAGGCCTCCTCATTAAGCCCTTTGGGCGTTTCAAACTGACCTGAAAGATGACCATAACTTGTGACTATCCCCAATAAAAATTCTTTTGTTCCTTGTGGTGTTTCAACTCTTACAAAGACAGGGGCTCCGCTTGTTCCTGGCAAAGCCAAACCATAAGGTTTTTTACCATCTTTAATCCAATTTTGGGTTGCTTCGTAAACACGTTGGGATGTTTCATCCCAGGATGGTAAAGGTCTTGTCAGATCCTCATCAGGCTTAAAAAACAAGGATGACTGTAAAACAGTTCGATTTAAAGCGAGCCCTTCTTCATCCACCCCACCGACGTGATACGAATCTCTTTCATAAAGGCGAAAAGCTCGCTTTATAGCAGGCTGATAAGGGAGGTCGGCCATTCCAAAACTTACCACGGTTAAAACAGCTTGCTTGGGAATAACTTCAGCTTCAAAAACTTGAGCCGGAGTAATTTCATCAACGGCTGTTTTCAATTTAATCAGCGCAACATCGTACTTTGACTGGATATTAGAATTTTCTGTATAGCGGGCGTCGACCAAAACTTTTTCCACCTCATACGAAAAAACTTGATCTCCCTTCGTGAAGGTTACCGAAACATTATTAACCGATACAGGCTTGTTATCGGGGGGCAGACCACGGTTTTGCAAAATTGACACCACTCCATGGGCGGCTGTTGCCACAATGGTTGGGGTAATCAAAACACCTGTTTGGCTAATATGATATTGTTCATCGCCAATATAACAGGCCGCCTGAAAAATTTCACTTTCCTGAGCCAAGGTTGCATAGTCATTTTCTGTATGAATACCATCCGCTAACATTCCCCAAGCAAGCGAGTTGATGAATAAAAACAATCCTAAAATTTTAACGAGAAACTTTGCCACCATAGGACCTTGCCTTTTTATCGCACGAAAGTTTTTTAAAAGAGCCTTCGAATACTAAAACTACTTTATAAAAACCCAATAGAGTTTTGTTTTTATAAAGTAGGAACTTAAAATCTTTTTACAAGGCTTTCTATAAGATTTCATCTTTACAAGAAATCAAGATTAATTTTATTGTCAATCAAATCGCTTGTCTTCTGAGAGTTTGTAGTTAGAATAAAGTTTA
Source organism: Pseudomonadota bacterium (assembly GCA_021804455.1). Classification (GTDB taxonomy): domain Bacteria; phylum Pseudomonadota; class Alphaproteobacteria; order Paracaedibacterales; family CAIULA01; genus Finniella. Next base: position 9,845 of record JAJZHT010000021.1, read on the forward strand.
TTATATTTTTTAAGGTTTAGGGATTTTATGAATCAGTCTCCTAAAAAGTACAGTAAAAGCCTTCCTGTTGCTGTGATCGCTGCGATTGCTTTGGGGGTTTCCTATTATGTTTATTCACATCATAACTCCACCCACGCTCCAGCAAAAAGCGAGGCAGAAATGGGTCAAAGCGATAAACAACCGCTTCGTAAAATTTTATTTAACTCCGATCAGCGGGCAGAAATCCAACAAATTTTTCTGGATAGTATTCGTGAAAAACCAGACTTGTTTATCAACGCTATGAACGATGGAGTTCAAGCTCAACAAGATAAACTACGTATCGATATGGAGAAATCTGCCACAGAAAAACAAAAGGAATTATTAGGAAGCTCTGTCATTTTGGGATCCCCCCAGGCGAATATACGATTATTAGCTTTCGTCGATCCTTTGTGTCCTCACTGCCAAAACTTTAAAAAAATCGCTTTAACCCTTTTACAAAAACGGCAAGATGTTGCCTTTTACTTAATCCCCATTGCCATTTTAGGTCCTAATTCTGCTGTTTTATCCAAGGCAATAATTGCCGCTTCTAAACAGGGGGAAGTTAAGTTTGCAACCTTTATTCAAAAATTAAGCGACAAAAAAAGTGGCGTAGATGTTGGTAAGCTGCCTCAGTTGGCGAAAGAGGCCCTTCTTGACACGACTCAATTCGAAAAAGACATCAACAGTGACGATATTCAAAAACAACTTTTATCAAATACGACCCTAGCCGAAGCACTCAAGATTCCAGGAGTTCCAACGATTTTTGGTGTTCAAAATAACGGTACATTGTCGATTGTTCCGCCCATGGATATTAATGGTTTTAACCAAGTTCTCGATAATATTAAAACTGACAAACCTATTACAGAAGGGTTTAATCCTGTTAAAGGCAATACTGATGAATCTTAAGCAATGGAATCTTAGCGAAAGACTTGAAGTTTTTCGCTCTTTTCTTCAGCAACACCGCAAATATCCCCTGATCACAGGAACGGTTGTTGCTGTATTTTTGTCCCTTTTTATTTATAAGATATTCTTTTTTCCTAAAGAAAAACCTCATATGCAGCCGATTGCTTCGGTTCAAGTTGTCGATTCTACAGCCCAAAAAATTGCCCCCACTCTGGTTTTAACTGCCCAAACCAAAGCCCAAAAAATTGTTACCCTCAGGGCTGAGCTCAGTGGCAAAGTTACTGAAGTTTTGGAAGACAAAGGGGTCTCTGTCCAAAGTCAACAACCTCTCTTTAAACTTGTTGATAAAGACAGAGCTGCAGCTTTAGCCCAAGCTCAAGCACGTTTAGATCATCGAGAAGCGGAATATAACTCCGCTAAGAAGCTAAAAACAAAAGATTTTATTGCAGAAAACAATTTCCTAAATGCCAAAGCTAACTTGGAGCTCGCCAAAGCCGATCTTGCCAAAATCAACTATGAGTTTGACCAACTAACTGTCAAAGCACCTCTTTGTGGTTACTATGAAAACCGTTTCGTTGAAGCGGGTGATTACGTCAATCCGGGTGATAGATTGGCAACGATTGTTGATTTATCAAGTCTTAAATTGATCTCTTATGTTTCTGAAAAAGAGGTTGCCAATATTAAACTGAACCAAATAGCCAAAGTTACCCTTACCCCTTATCAACAACCATTTGAAGCAAAGGTTGTTTATTGTTCACGCGTGGCTAATTCGAAAACCAGGACATTCGTAGTCGAAATGGTCATGGATAACCATAAAACAAACTTTCCGGATGGTTTAACGGTAAAGGTTGAAATTCAAAAGGAAGAAGTGAAAGCCCACGCTCTTAAACCTTCTCTTTTAACGTTGAACGAACAGGGGATTGTTGGTGTGATGACGGTTGATTCTGGCAATAAAGCGGTTTTTTTGCCGGTTGAAATTGTACAGGCCCACGAAAACAGTATCTTTGTGTGTGGTCTTCCCGATACCGTGAAACTGGTGACAGTAGGAGCCGATTTTGTTAAAAGCGGGCAGTTGGTAACCGCCATACCTGAAAAAAAGAATGATTCTTTATGACGCATTTTGTTTCCGCTGCTCTGAGTCGTACACGTACCGTGCTGTTGGTTCTAGGTTTGTTATTAGTATGGGGTCTTAAGGCTTATATTGATACGCCTAAAGAATCTTCGCCTGATGTCAAGATTCCTATCATGTACGTCTCCCTAGTGTATCCTGGAATTTCTCCCCAGGATGCCGCACGTCTTTTGTTACGACCCGTTGAGCAGCAATTACGCTCTATTGAAGGAATTAAGGAAATGCGCTCCACCGCCTTTGAGGGGGGGGCTAATGTCATTTTAGAATTTTATGCAGGATTTAATTCGGATAAAGCCTTGAATGATGTTCGGGAGAAAATTGATTTGGCAAAACCCGAACTGCCTGCTGATACGAAAGAACCCCAGATTTTTGAACTAAACCTTAGTTTGCTTCCTGTTTTAGTTATTAAACTTTCAGGAGATGCTCCTTTGCGGGCTCTTTATCATCTGGCGCGGGATTTACGGGATGCTATTGAATCCAATGTCAGCAGTGTTTTAAAGGCTGAAATTGTAGGAGATCGTGAAGATGCCGTCCTTCTTCGATGAATACATGACCGGCAGCTGGCGG
>JAJZHT010000022.1 GCA_021804455.1 Pseudomonadota bacterium
TATGGGGCGATAAGGTTCCATCAAGGTTTTAAAAATTTTTTCACGATCAGGGATATTTACCAATTCAATTTCAGCCCCAACCAATTGGATACCCGCTGGAATTATTGTGAGTCCTGGGATGGCACTTTTTAAAAGACATTCGCCAACGGTACATCGCCCAATCAGCAAATCATAGCTTGTTAAATGCTTATCTTTTTTTAAGATTCCGACTCCTGTTGAAGCATTTGCCTGAGGATCAAAGTCAACCAACAAAACCTTTCGATCAACAGCTGCTAAAGCTGTTGCGATATTAACAGCTGTTGTCGTTTTTCCTACGCCTCCTTTTTGGTTGGCAACGACAATAACTTTAGCCAAACTCATCTTCTTGAGACACCCTTTATTTTGATAATTTTAGATTCAGATTCTGTTATACTAGGAAACAATTCATATTCAAATTGCCATTGTTTTTGGCATTGTTCCAGTTCTTTTTTCCAAGAAGCTCCTTTTAGGAACCATCCTGTAGCCTTTGTTTCACGTGAAACAGTTCTTAAAATTTCTAGCAAATGAGAAAGATTTGAAAAAGCTCGCGCTGTGACCTGTTGGTAATCTCCCTGCAAATCTTGCCATTTTTGATGCAAAATTTTTACAGACGTTGACGTTTGTCGTGCCACTTCTTCTAAAAAAAGAACTTTTTTAAGATTGCATTCTACGAGAGTCACTCTCGTACAACCTACCATAGCAAGAACCATGCCTGGGAAACCAGCACCCGAGCCTACATCCAACAAGGTTTGGCTCTTATCAATTCTAGGATACATCTGCAAACTGTCGAGAAAGTGACGCTTGCCTGATGAACCAAGAGTTTCTTTTTGAACAAGGTTATAAGCGGCAGACCATTTTTCCAGCAATTCCTGGTAAGTCTCAAGCTTATCCCACGTTTCACGTGAAACAAAAGAAGCGTCAAAAAAAGGAGAAGACCTAAGCAATTCTAAACTCATACCCTTTTTACTCTACCAGAAAAAATCCCCTTGTCAAAAAAAATAGTAATTCATATTTTAGTAAAAAAATACTAAAATAATACATTGAAAAAATAAGGTCCGCATCTATGAAAAAAATGATTGGGGAAACAGCAAAATTTTATACCAAACTTTGGGAACGGTTTTTACATTACCAAGAACAACACCTCAGCCCCGATAGTCTTCGAGGTTTTTATGAGACCATAACCCAATCCCAACAAAGGATGCTAAAAAAAATTAAAGAAAATCCTACCCTTTGGGATAGTACTCAAAAAAAATACCTAGAGGAATTAGAAAAACTTTATAATAAATCTTTAGAACAATTAACGCCTTATACCTCCCCAAAAATTGATTGTGTCCCTTATACAGATCGGCGATTTCGGGACAAAGATTGGTATGAACATCCGTTCTTTAATTATCTGCGTGAATCTTACCTTCTTCACAGCGAATATCTTCAAAACCTTTTTGATATTGAGGAATTTGATGAAGAAACACGTCGTAAAATTCAATTTTATTTAAAAGCCTATCTTGATGCTTTGTCGCCCAGTAATTTTCCTTTTACCAATCCTGAAGTTATTCGTGAAACAATCCAACAAAAAGGGGGAAATCTGATCAAAGGATATCAAAATTTTTTAAAAGATCAATCAAAAGGCAACGGCTTTAATCTTCCTGCCCTGACCAATTTAGAAGCTTTTAAGGTTGGGAAAAACCTTGCAACAACACCAGGAAAAGTTGTCTTTGAAAATGAAATTTTCCAACTTTTACAATTTTTACCTTCTCAAGGACCCTATTATGAAAAACCTATTCTGATTATTCCCCCTTGGATTAATAAATATTATATTTTCGATCTGCAACCTGAAAATTCTTTTATTCGTTGGAATACAGAATCAGGACGCATCGTTTACTCCATTTCTTGGGTCAATCCTGATGCTTCCTATGCCCATACCTCTTTTCGAGATTATATTTTAAAAGGGATCGATCAAGCGGTTGAAGAAATATTAAAAATAAATCGTTGTCAAAACTTACACGCCGTTGGATTTTGTGTAGGGGGTGTCGCCCTCAGCGTTCTCATGGCCTACTACCAAGCTAAAAAATGGTATAAATTAAACAGCGCAACACTTTTAGCGTCTCCTATTGATTTTCGAGAGATGGGGGATCTCTCTTTTTTTGTGGGTAAAGACCAAATCCATTTTTTAGAAAAAGTTCTTAAAAAACAAGGCGCCTTTTCGGGGGAAGAGATGATGAAAATCTTTAGCAGCCTGCGCGCGAATGAACTGATTTGGCCAAATTATATCAACAGCTATCTTCTTGGAAAAGAACCTCCTCCCATGGATTTTCTGTTCTGGAACAGTGATACAACCAATATTCCCGCCAAAATGCACCTAGAATATCTGAAGGAGTTTTTCTTAAAAAATGCCTTGTCCCATCACAATTTATACCACCTGGGACGAACCGGTATTGATCTTGAAACCGTCGACCTGCCTTGTTTTATCGTTGCCACACAAAAAGATCATATTGTTCCTTGGAAAGCCGCTTTTTCTGGATTTCAAAAACTGTGTAATAGTGTCTTTATTCTGGGGGGATCGGGACATATTGCTGGGATTATCAATCCTCCCCAACGTCATAAATATGGGTATTGGACCAGCGAGGCTCCGCACACAGCGTCAGCCGAGGATTGGTTAAAAACCGCAACCCAACACCCCGGATCGTGGTGGAATTCTTGGGAAAAATGGCTAACCCCTTTTTTAGGAGAGAGAAAAATTACGAAAAATGACCTAAAAAGTCAATCTCTTGAAGAGGCCCCTGGGCGTTATGCGTTGCAAACAGCCCCCATTCTTAAAGAATCTTTATTCGATATCTAAGAAGAAGAATTTTTATTCAAAAGCGCATCGATCCTGGCACCTGTACTAAAACTAGGATCGATAGAAAACCGAAGGACAGGAACCGTTCTAAGGCGAAGATGTGACGCAACCTGCTTGCGAAAATATCCCGCCATCAACTCCAAAAAAACCATGGTTTGTTCCTGGTGTTCTCCCCCCAAGGGCATAACCCATATGGTAGCATTTTTTAAGTCCGCTGAGACTATAACATCTGTAATGGTAATAGAGCAGGGAGCTTCTACAAGCATCCCTTGCGCATCGTATCGTACAGGCCAATCGCCACGCATCAAAGCTTCAGCCAAACAAAATCGAAGCTCCTGTGCCACACGCTTTTGACGATGGCTAGGAGCTTTCGAAGGAACGAAAAGATCTAAAGAAGAACGAGACATTTGTCATAACCCTATAATTGACGACGAATCGATTCCAATTCAAAGCACTCGATCATATCACCCACCCGAATGTCATTATAGTTTTCAAAAGCCATACCGCATTCGTACGACTCTTTCACTTCTTTCACTTCGTCTCTAAACCGTTTTAAAGTCTTAAGCGCCCCTTCATGGATAACGACATTATCTCTTAACAGTCGAACATGGGCCCCACGCTTGACAATACCTTCTGTTACAAAGCAGCCGGCTACCTTGCCAACTTTGGTGATATTAAAGACGTCGCGTATTTCCGCCGTTCCTAGGAACTTTTCACGGATAGTTGGAGCTAAAAGACCACTCATGACAGCTTTAAGATCGTCTAACGCATCATAAATGATGGAATAGTAACGTATTTCGATACCATCACGACGCGCCAGTTCACGAGCCTGAGGGTTGGCACGAACGTTAAATCCTATGATAATTCCTCCAGAAGCCCGTGCTAAGGTTACGTCGCTTTCATTAATTCCTCCTACAGCACCATGGAGAATGCGGGCTGCCACTTCGGTTGTGGAAAGTTTCGCTAAACTGCTGGTAATCGCTTCCAAAGACCCTTGAACGTCCGTCTTAATCACCAATGGCAATTCACGGGCTTCCCCCGCGGCAATTTTTGACATCATTTGTTCCATTGAGCCACGAGCGGTACTTGCAAGAACCATTTCTCGACGCCGACGTTGGCGATATTCGGTAATTTCACGGGCTTTAGCCTCGGTTTCCACAACAACAAACTCATCTCCTGCGGAAGGAGCCCCATTGAGCCCCAAAACTTCAACAGGCATTGAGGGAGTCGCGGAACTAATTATTTTACCATGATCATCAACCAAGGCGCGAACACGTCCCCACTCCGTTCCCGCGACAAAAATATCTCCAACTTTTAGAGTTCCTCGTTGAACCAAAACAGTTGCAACGCATCCTCTTCCTTTATCAATTTTCGCCTCAACAACAACACCTTGACCAGCACGATTGACATTGGCTTTTAGATCCAAAATTTCGGCTTGCAATAAAATAGCTTCTTCAAGTTTATCAAGGTTCAAGCCTTGCTTTGCCGAAACCTCAACGCCTATCACATCGCCACCATACTCCTCAAGAACAATGTCTTGTTGCAACAACTCATTTCGAACGCGATCTGGGTTGGCATCTGGCTTGTCAATTTTGTTAATAGCTACAACAATCGGAACTTTAGCCGCCTTAGCGTGATTAATCGCTTCAACAGTTTGTTCCATGATACCATCATCAGCAGCCACAACCAGAACCACAACGTCGGTTGCATTGGCTCCTCGAGCCCGCATTTCACTGAAAGCCGCATGGCCAGGGGTATCAATAAAGGTTATTTTGTGACCAGATTTAAGAGTGACTTGATAAGCACCAATATGCTGAGTAATTCCCCCGGCTTCCCCTCCAGCCACATCGGTTTGACGTAAAGCATCTAAAAGAGAAGTCTTTCCATGGTCAACGTGACCCATCACCGTTACAACAGGGGCTCTTGCTACCAATTCTTCCAGACGATCTTCTGCGCCACCTAGACCCAGCTCGATATCCGCCTCAGACACCCTCTTGGGTTTATGTCCAAACTCGGTACAAAGTAATTCTGCTGTATCGCCATCAATAACCTGGTTAATGGTTACCATCATCCCTAATTTCATCAGAGATTTAACAATATCAGCTCCACGAACCGCCATTCGGTTAGCAAGCTCACCGACCATGATACTTTCTGGAATCACAACTTCGCGAACAACTTTGGCAGCTTCGTTTTGATCTTGTTGCACTTTATGTTTTTGTCGAGCGCGCTTAATCGAGGCCATAGAGCGTGAACGTTCTTCAGACTCACCATCCAAAACCTTAGTCAATATATTACGGTTAAGTTTTCGAGGAGCCTCCGCAGTCTTACGAACAGCCGGAGCACGTTTGGTGTCCAATCGATTGATGACGGTCTTGCGTGGATTGTCTTCCTCGTCCAAATCAACTTCCAACGTCTTGGGTTTTACTGGATGAGGCCGCGCTGCTTCCGTTGGTAATTCAGACTTGGGTTGGTTGGTGACTTTAGGTTCCACAACCGCCACTGGTTTAGAAGGACCGTAACCAGCGGCTCTTAAAACAATGGGGGTAAACTTTTCTTGAGGAGCTTGTTTCTTAGTAAAGAAAGGCTGGGATTTTTTTTGCGGTTCTTCCCGTTTTAAAACAGACGATGAATCAGAAACAGAAGGTTTAACAGAAACAGGCTCTGGCTTGTTTTCTTCCTCATGTGAGGACAAAGAAACCTCAACTTCTTGGCTTTCTTCTGTGGCTTGCCATTCTTTATCCAAGAGATCATCGTCCCTATTCTCCGAAGAGGATAAGGCCTCTTCAGTGGCCTCATGTTTTAAAGCCTCTTGAACGGCCTTAAAGCGAGTCTCCAACTCTTCATGAGTAAGTCGCTTACCTTTAGAGGACGTTTGCGACTCAGACAAGGAAACGCCCGATTCCTCAACAGAAACTGGAACAGTTTGTGTTTTGTCCGCTGGCTTTTCTGCTGCCAAAGGCAACCTCTTTCTCTTGACTTCAACCTCAACGGTTTTAGACCTTCCATGAGAAAAACTTTGCCTTACCTGATCTTTTTCGATAACCTTCTTAAGCTCTAACTTTTTATTTAAAGTAAGAGTCTTTTTTGTTCCCTCTTTTTCTGAGGTTGGGTCTTTTCTATCCGTTGTTCCCGTCATGCTTTCCTTCAATATTTAGGTGACCGTCAGGTTATTTTTTTTCATCTTCAAACCAGTGGGCACGTGCTGCCATAATGATCTGGTTGGCATCGTCTAAAGACAAAACATCTTTGCCTGTAATCTCGACCAACTCATCTCCTGATAATTCTGCCAGACCATCTAATGTCTTAATGCCAGACTCTGCCATCGCTATCAGAGCAGAAGGGGTCAAATTCTGCAACTTGAAAACAGCCTCTTCCATCCCCAATTCTTGACTGCGGGCCAAAAAGTCTTGGTCTCGATTTTTCAGGTATTGAACAGCACGGCGTTTTAACTCTTCGGCAATTTCCTCATCAAAACCTTCAACGGAAGAAAAATCAGCAAGATCAACTTGGACAATTTCCTCAATTTTTGAGAAACCTTCGGCCACCAAAAGTTGAGCAATCATTTCATCCACATCCAAGGCATCCATAAATAATTGAGAACGACTTGCTGTTTCTTCAGCGCGACGATTGGCTTCATCAGCCTCCGTCATCATATCAATATTCCAACCTGTTAACTGGGAGGCCAAGCGAACATTTTGGCCACGCCGACCAATGGCTAAACTAAGCTGATCTTCTGAAACCACAACATCGACCCGTTGAGCTTCCTCATCGATAACAACCTTCATAACCTCAGCAGGGGCCAGGGCATTCACCACAAACGTTGCTGGATTGGAGGACCACAAAACAATATCAATTTTTTCGCCTTGAAGCTCATTGACAACCGCCTGAACCCTAGACCCCCTCATACCCACACAAGCTCCTACGGGGTCAATGCTGGTATCTGTTGTATAGACAGCAATTTTGGCGCGACTTCCTGGATCACGAGCCACCGATTTCACTTGAATGATATTGTCATAGATTTCAGGAACTTCTTGTTCAAACAGTTTTGCCATAAATTGGGGATGGGTCCGGGATAAAATAATCATGGGACCTCGTGCTTCGGGATTAATTTCAGAAATAAAAACCCGAATACGATCTCCTATGCGAAATGTTTCACGCGGAATAATATCTTCGCGACGCAAAATTCCTTCCGCTCGCCCCAAATCAATGATGGCATTGCCAAATTCAACCCGCTTAACCAGACCGCTAATAATTTCCCCTAGGCGGCCCTTAAATTCCTCATACTGACGGGCACGTTCTGCGTCACGAACTTTTTGAACGATTACCTGGCGGGCACTTTGGGCAGCAACACGACCAAATTCAATGGGTGGCAGTGTTTCAGTTAATTCGTCACCGATGGATGCAGAAGAATCCACTTGGCGTGCTTCATCAAGAGAGATTTGCTTAAATTCATCCTCTAACGTTTCAACGACCGTACGAATGCGATAGATGGCGACATCCCCTGTTGTACGATCAATTTCAACACGAATATCATGATCAAAACCATATTTCGCCCGTGCAGCCTTTTGAATGGCTTGCTCCATGGCAACAAGAACCTCATCGCGATCGATTGACTTCTCGCGGGCAACAATCTCAGCAACCTGCAGCAATTCATGACGAGGATGCGCTGTAAGTGTTTGTTCTACGGGTTTAATTTTCCTACTAACCAAGACTTCTATCCTTTAAAATACATGTTAAAAACGACAGTAAAAACTACACCTGAACTTGCAATCGAGCTGAGTGGATGTTGCTATACAACACTTCGACAATCTCGACTTCGTTCGGATCGGGCTGATCTAACTTTATCGTTATAGCTGTTTCTGTGGCAGATTCCAACTTTCCTGGAAATGTTTTTCGTTTGTTAATAGCCTGAATTGTCTTTACAATCACAGGGGAACCGACAAAACGTTGATAATCGGCTATCTTCACCAGGGGACGATCCAGGCCCGGTGAGGACACCTCTAAGATATAGCGATTCTTAATGATATCTTCAACATCCAAAAGCGCAGAGATCATACGACTGGCTGTAGCACAGTCGTCAACTGTAATTTCTTGACCATCAAGACGCTCAATCATAATTTGCAAGGTTAATCGTTGCGCTCCCGATAATAAAACCCGCACGACACCGTACCCCTTATGGTGAAGAGGATCTTGAATAATGGTTTCAACTTGCTGATGGATGTTCACAAAAACCCTTTAAATTACACGGCGTTAAAAATTTACACAATAATATTGACACACTAACTTAGTGTGAAATGTAGGATTTCAAATAAACAAATTCAAGTCTTTTTAAAAATCTGTTTTGTTATTCTAACACTTTAAGGTAAACAAATTGGACAAAAGCAATAATCCCAAAAAAAAATTTATGCCTCTTTTATCCTTTTACAGCCAAGATCGCGATTGCAGTGTTGCCCTAAAGGTAAAAGACCAAATTTATCAAGACACTGTCCTTCTTTCTTCCAATACAACGCAGGCAAAAGTTTTCATTCCCCTTATCCAAAAAGTTTGGGATCAGGCGGGCAAACCTGTCCCTTCTGTTTTAATGACGGCCAGGGGTCCAGGGGCTTTTACCAGCTTGCGTGTTACTTTGGCAGCGGCTCAAGGCTTGTCCCTGGCTTTTGACAGGGCGCGTCTTTTTGCCCCCACCCACTTTGACGTTTTGTATGATGCCGGTCGCCAACAAACTCCCGCCCCTCTTCTTGTGTTGATTGACTCTAAACGGGGAGATTGGTACGGACGAATTTATAAAGAAAATTCTCTTTCACAGCCTTTTTTAACGACAGAAACGCAAATCTTTCAGAAGGAAAACTTAAAAGATTTCTTAAAGGATCATTCTGAATACAAAATTATAGCTGATTTTGAAATGGATGAAACTTTTGCTCCTTTTATTATCTCTCGCCCTGTTAATCTGGCTCTTCATCAGCTGAATCTTTATGAAAATCCTTTGTTACAATCTTTATGGGAAAAACAGCCTGATTACCAAACTTTTGAACCCTTCTATTTTTATGATCCGGTGTACGCTAAGAAAATCAAATGATTAAGACCCCCAACTTACTGTCTCTTTCCTCGGCCCATTCTCTTTTATTGGAAAGGATTCACCATCGATGTTTTGAACAATCTTGGTCTTGTGATTTTTTTCAAAAAACTTTATCTGCAAAAACTCTCTGTCCGGCCTTTGGGTGGGTTGCTTTTGGGGATACTCAGCCTTTTGGATTTCTTCTTGCACGCCATTTGGTCGAGGAAATAGAAATCCTAACCTTTGCCGTCCTTCCTGAATTTCAAAACCAAGGAATAGGAACACATCTGATCAAAAAATTACAACAAGAAACAACAAATCCCCTTTATTTGGAAGTTGCCGTGGACAATAAGGCTGCCTTGAATTTGTATAACAAAGTAGGCTTTAAGATTGCGGGGAAACGTCCCCGTTACTATTCCCATCAAGACGGCCGTACCACCGATGCTTTTTTGATGCATTACCCATAGAGGCCCGTCTAAAGATCCCAGAGTATCCTTCCATGCTTTGTGTGTTTAAAAAAAATTTAAGAGACCCTTCTTGGCAAAAATCTTGACAAAAATTCAAGAACCATACTACCTTGAAGTCATATCATCAGGGTGTTTTCCTCTAAGAGTTAAATTTGGATTTTGGCGTGCTTTACCTTACTTTTTGCGCGTTCCATATTGTTTTTAGTTTTTTTAAAACGAAAAACACGCCCGGGTTCCGTCTTTGTTCTTTGCGGAATTAAATTTTTTCAAATAAATTCTTGAAAATTTCCATTGGTTTGGTTTTTATGACAGTTATTCCCCCCCCTACAGTTGAACGTTCTTCTGTCCCTTCTTCTATTTGGGCTATTGGGATGGCGAGTTTTTTAATCAACACTTCATCTGTCATTGTGTTTGGCTTATCGGCCGTTTATATGAAAACAATCTTGGGGGTAGGAACGGGGTGGATAGGGCTTTTGGAAGGTGTTGTTGAAGCCTTTGCCTACGCTACAAAAGTTTTATCAGGCGTCTTTAGCGACTACTTGCAGCGCCGTAAGGTTATTATGATATGGGGATTTGCGTTGGCAACGCTTGCTCGACCTATTCTGGCTGTTTCTTCTTCCTTTGGGGCGGTTTTTACATCTCGTGTGTTGGATCGTATTGGTAATGGTGTTCAATCCACCCCCCGAGATGCTTTAGTCGGTGATTTATCGCCTGCCTCCATTAAAGGAGAGTGTTTTGGTTTACGCCAAAGTTTGGCCACGGCAGGCTCTTTTTTTGGGGGAGTTGTCGGTGTCCTTGCTATGGTTCTTACAAACCAAAATTTTCATGTTGTTTTCTGGGTAGCAACCATTCCTGCTGTTCTTGGATTGATCATATTGGTTTCCCTTGTAAAGGATCCTCATCTTGCTGATCATAAAGTTCCTGAAAAGCACCCCATTCGTTGGTCAGATATACCTCGTTTAGGACGTTCTTATTGGATTTTGATGATTGTTACGGCTTTTTTTATGTTGGCCCGAGTGGGAGAAGCCATGCTCATTTTACATGCGCATCAAAACTTTGGCCTTTCAGGAAGTTATACGCCCCTCGTTTTGATGCTATACAACGGAACCAATGCCTTGTCATCCTACCCTATTGGACGTCTTTCCGACCGCATCAGTCGTTACAGTCTCTTAGCTTTGGGTTTTGCCACCCTGATTGTTGCTGATATTTTCTTATCAAGCGCCACCGATTTATGGGTCATGCTGCTGGGGGTTGCTGTTTGGGGAATTCAAATTGGTATCACCCAAAGCATGTTTCTTGCCCTTATTGCTGACAATGTTCCTGAAGATTTGCGCGGTACAGGATTTGGTGTGTTTTATTTAATCAGCGCCCTTGCCCTAGTCATTGCTGGCAGTGTGGGTGGAACCATTGCCCAGGTTTACAATGAAAGCGTAACCTTTATGGTCAGTGGTTTTGTGGGGGTCTTTGCGCTTGTTGTTTTGGCAGTCCTTATCCCTTTTATGAAAAGAAAAGGTTCTTAACGAAACAGTGTTTTAACAGTATAGGCCCCAGTTTATCATCCCGGAGCCATAGTAGGGTGGTAAATTTACCACCCTATCGAACAAGCTTATTTTGTTTCTTCGTTATGCTCTTCCTCTGAGGAACTCTCGTGTCCTTTTTTGTGAGAGTGCTTGTGCTTTCCATGATGATGACCTTTACCGCCTTTTTTGCGGTCTTTTTTGTGTTCGCCTTTATGCTCTTTCCAGCATTCTTTCATGCATTTCTTTTTTTCTTTTCCTGCTAAAGCTCCACATTTTTCCTTGCATTCTCCCTCTGCGAAAACATGGGTTGAAACACCGCCCATCAGGGCAAACGCAACGCTAGCAAGAGTTAATTTTTGAAGAAGTGACTTTACCATAATTCTAAGAACCTTTCCTTTGGGTTGAAATTCTACCACCATTAAAGCACACCGCTTATTAAAAAAGTTTTAATGAATGAATTAAAGTATGACGAAAAAAGAATTTTAGTTTAAATTAAGACATGATTTTTTTTCTTAAAAAATATAGTGGGCTGTTAGCCCCCAGAAAAGTTCAACATTTCGCAAAAGTTTTTTTACCCTGGATTTTGGGGATTTCTTTCCTTTGTTTAGGGATAGGGGCTTTTTGGGGTTTGGTTTTGGCACCCAATGATTACCAACAGGGTTCTTTTGTCAAAATGATGTATATCCATGTGCCTTCCTCTTGGGGGGCTCTGGGTGTTTTTTCCTTAATGGCTCTTTTTTCGGTTATGGCTTTAATATCCAGAATTCCCTTGTACTTTTACCTTACTCAGGCTGTTGCCCCAATCGGGGCCCTTTTTTGTTTCCTAAGCCTTGTCACAGGCTCTTTGTGGGGAAAACCCACGTGGGGAACGTGGTGGGTTTGGGATGCGCGTCTAACATCGATGTTAATCTTGTTTTTTTTATATCTGGGGTATTTAAATTTTGTCCACCATCTGGATTGGCAAAGAGGTTGGATGATAGCCACTTTAATTCCTATCTTGGGGTGGATTAACATTCCCATTATTAAATGGTCTGTTGACTGGTGGCATACCCTTCATCAACCGGCAAGTTTATTACGTTTGGCAAAGCCTGCTATTCATCCTGAATTTTTGGGTCCTCTTTTTATGATGACCCTAGGATTTACTTTTTATACCATAGGGCTGAGTTTATGGCGTTTTTCTCTTATTCTACAACAACACCGTTATAACAGGGGATAGGTTTTGGAAACGATTTATCTTGTCATGGGGTACAGCCTAACACTAGGGGGATTGTTAGGGTTGATTGTTATGACCTATTGGCGAGAACGTTATTTGAAAACCTGTAATTTGGATGACGTCGCCCTTTAAAAACAATTCTAAAATGCTTTCTAGGCGCCTCCAAAACTTGGGCATTCTGATTGTGGGTGTTAGTGGTGTTGTTTTTATTTTGTTGGCCATATTGCGGGAAAATATCGTTTTCTTTATAACTCCTACCGAATATAAAACTCATCAACTTGATCCTTATGCTAAACCCAAT
>JAJZHT010000152.1 GCA_021804455.1 Pseudomonadota bacterium
ATCTTTACGTTCCCGCGTTGCACAGGAAGGTAAGGATGAAGCAGCTTATACTGCTCGAGTGTAATGCTTTTCATCCCGCAACTCTAACATAAACCAAACATCCTTAATAGTGTTAACAGACCCTAGTTTTGGAGAGAAATGTTGGGAGAGTGATGAAGCGAATAAAGGCATTTTTAATCATTTTATTACTGGGAATGGTTGCTGTTCTTTATAATGTTTTATGGAGAATCGATGCTTCCCTTGTTCCCATCCCACTTTCAGTGGTTCCTGAAATGGGTAAGGATTTTCCTCAAGAAAGGCCTTTGTTGGCCCTGGTTTCTTATGCCGCGGGTGAGGAAGTCTTCTTTCGCAACCAAAATGCTTTGGTGTTTAGTGCTGCTAAAATAGGATTTGATCGCATTTACAACTTTAGGCAAGGTCAGTTGGAAAAAGAATGGGTGCAAAAAAATCAGTTGATTTTACAACAACCACGGGGAGCGGGTTATTGGCTTTGGAAACCCTATTGTATCCTTAAAGTCATGAGAGAATTACCTGACCATTCTATTATTTTTTATGCAGACTCAGGGGTTGTGTTTACCACTCGATCAATTGTTCCCCTGATTGATCATATGAAAATGCATAACATGATTCTGATTGGCCACGGCAAACCCGTTGCTTTACAACAACATTTAAAAAAGGAAGCCTATGCTGCGTTTGATTTTCCCTTAACCCAAGATATCCTGGAGCACCAGAATATATGGGCTTTTTTCATGGTTATAAAAAATACGCCTTATACAAGAGAATTTATTGAAAAATGGCTGAGGGTTTGTGAGAATGCTTCTGCTTTGACAGACTTCCCCCTCGACAGGGGGCAGCAAATACCCATTTTTCAAAGTCATCTTCATGACCAGTCCTTACTCAGTGTTTTGGTTGCCAAAGAGCCACAGGGGAAATTGATTATCCGTAAAAATATTTTGCGGATAAAATATGGAGTTCACAACTTTCACCGCCATCCCGATCAAAAATGGACCTCTCCCCTGTTGATCATGGCAGGTTTTCCTGAATGGTTTAGCAATTTTATTTGGAATAATGGGTTTAACACCCAATTGAGAAAACTTCTTTTTAGATAACTTGTGTGCATTTAGGGGAGGGCTGTTCTAACAAAGGAAATATTTCTGAGAAGCCCCTATGCAATGACAGTAATTATTAGCAAAAAACGACATTAATGAGATGACAAAAGTTTGGTAAGCGTTCAGGGGTCAATTTGAACAAAAGCCCCTTTTTCTTTGCATGAAAAACCTTAAGAAAACAGGGCTTTTCATGGAAAATCAATAAAATCCGTAAGCGTTCAGGGGTATTAGAAAGAAATTGAAGTAAATTTCATGAAGTGCTAAAGATTTTTGCAAAGGACGAAGGTCAAGCCTAAGAGCGTTTGGTATGGACTTAAGAGTTGTGTTAGAAGATCTCACTCGGCGCATAGAAATTCTTGAACAAGAGAATGCTGAGCTTCGCGCAGAGAATGATCGCCTAAGAGAACGCTTGCGCTTAAATTCGACAACTTCGTCTTTACCTCCTTCCCGCGATCTTTATAAGGCTAATCGCAAGAACAGGCACAAAAGTGATCGTAAGGCCGGTGCTCAGCCGGGTCATGAGCCACAAGGATATCAATTACAAGAGGCCGATGAAATCATTCATGTTTTTCCTGAGCTTTGTGTATGTGGACACCCGATGGAAATAACCGACGGCTTTTCTGTCGATCAAAAAATAGAAATTCTTCCCATTCATCCCCACGTTACCGAATATCGTCGGTGGCACGGCGTTTGCCGTCATTGTGGAAAGAAGAAAAAAGCGGCTCTACCAGAAGGTGTTCAACCTGATTTATTGGGGGATAAGGCCAAGGCAATTATTAGTGCTTTAAGTGGATTTTTTCATCATTCCAAACGGGATGTTCAGCAAATTCTTAAAGACATTTTTCATTTGCCCATGAGCCTTGGGTTGGTTTCAACAACCGAGAGAAGAGTCCGTCAAGCTCTGGCGTCACCTTATCAAGACCTGGGGTCAACCAAATGGAAGACAGTCCCTATCTGCATATCGATGAAACAGGACACAAGTGCCGTGGCAAAAGCGGTTGGGGATGGATGTTTACCAATCGAGAGGTGAGCGTTCTTAAGTTGACAGAATCTCGGGGTAAGAAGGTTTTAGAGTCCATGTTACCTGACTATGAAGGGTGGGTTATTTAGGGCATCGTTATGGCGCTTATCGCTATTTTGACGACAGAAAAAGGCAACGATGCTGGTCCCATTTGAAGAGAGATTTTCAAAGGTTTACTCAAAGCTCTCATCCTTTGTTAGCTTGCCGAGGAGAAGAGCTCGCAAATAACCCAAGAGGTGTTTGCTCTGGATAAAGCTTTTAAAAACCAATCGATTGATCGGCTTTTCTTTTACAGGCGAATACGCCTTATCAAAAAGAGGACGATCTATGCCCTTAAAGGAATTCTACAAATCCCAAAGATTCCACAGGCCCACCGCGTCGCTCACAATCTACTGGCTGACTTTGACATGATGGGGAGATTTGTCGAAAATCCAGAAGTTGAGCTTACCAATAATCTCGCCGAAAGACAGATCAGAAAATACGTCATCTATCGCAAAAAGTCACTCTTCACATGGTCTCAAAGAGGCAATGAATTTATGGAGAGAATCCTGTCACTCTTCTTAACCTGCAGATTGCAAAAACACAATGCCTTCTCCAAACTCTCTAACCTCATCGCTAATCCACTACCCCCCTGAACGCGTACCTGTATCCAAGCTGCTCAAACGCTATCCGAATAGCTTTGGCAGCAGCCGGAGGAGTTGATGTCGTTCCCAAAGACACCCTGGATGCAGGCAGGCAGAAAACAAAAAACTTAAAGAACAATTTGGGGATGACTAAAAACAAGGACTTTATGGATGCCGCTCCTGAGGTTAAAAGCAATAATTGGAATTACAATAACCAACAAAAAACAATATCAAAATAGTAGTGGGAACTGAAAT
>JAJZHT010000153.1 GCA_021804455.1 Pseudomonadota bacterium
TGCCCTTCTCGTCCTCGGCACGTCCTTTATCCGTCTCAGGCTTATGTTGAACACTGCCTCTTCGGTTGTAATCTCATCAGCCATAAATTAACACTCACCGCTTGGCTCTTCCTTTGTTCCATGTCCATATGGCAATGCTTCCCGAAACGGTGATGGCAATGGCATTCAATTCTCGATCTTTTAGCCAGCCAAATTTGCTTGCGATGATTAAAAACAGGCAAAATGACAAAATAACAAAGGCTTCTTTTCGATATTTCATTTCAAAGACTTTCTATCTTGAAGTCTGGTGTTAAGGGAACATGCTTTTAAAATTTTCAGTTTTAAGGATACCCAAATCCTCATGCTCCCTTGTTTAACAAAAGCTTTATTTTGTGGCCTCGTTCAGCATTTTCTCTATCTCTGAAACATGCCTTTCTTCATCGTGCATATGGGATGTTACGACTTCTTTGACAGAATCGGGTAAAGGAGCCTTTAAAGCTTGTTGGTAACGATCTTTTGTAAGAATCTCGTTTGTATCCATGGCTTTTAAAATGCCAACAGTACCTGTGATCGATCGGATCGCTGTATACCCTGAAATCAGGAAGCCTTTAAAATCTCTGCTGAAATCTGTGGGTTGACCTCCCAATTGGTGGATAAGATCGGATAAAGCGCCTATATGCCGCTCATGGTCGGAACGAAAATCCGTAAGCTTTTCTCGATACGTGGATTCTTCCATGGAATCAATTGACTGATTATAGGCATGGTAAGCATCTATATCGATTTGTAAAAGATCATTTAATATCGCAATAACTTCTTTGTATTGATTGTTTTTTTCCATGATCAATCTCCCTTTCTAGAGGTTCTTGTAATAATAAAGAATCAGCCCTATGACCAACAGGCTTCCTATCATTCCAAAAATATTGGAAATAATAAGGGGTTTTATATTTTTAGAAAAACCATAGATAAGCCAAAAAACGATCGAGACGAATCCTATCAAATAAGCAGGCAGAGAAACAGCGTAAGAGGATTTTAAAACCATGATTTTAAAACCCTGAATGTAGGTAGCCATATGTCCCATAATGCCTACCAAAGTTACAAGTCTTTCTAAAGTAAATAAACCTAATACATTTCTGCAATTCATCAATAACTCCATCGCAGAATTACACAAAAGTACAATAAATGGATTTGAATATGGAATATAGGTGAAAAATAACAATCTTTAAACATTTCCCATATTCAGATAAGCTTCTAGAAGGTTTTCTGTAAAAAAGGAAGATGACATAATGAAGACACTTCCTAGACTTTTGCAAAATATTCGACAATGCCGGATTTGTGAGGAACACCTACCTCAAGAACCCAACCCTGTTGTTCGGGTTCAATCAACGGCCCGTTTATTAATTACGAGCCAAGCCCCCAGTACCCAGGTTCATCGAACGGGTTTACCGTTTAATGACGCCAGCGGGGATCGTCTTAGAGATTGGTTGGGCCTTAATCGGGAGCAATTTTATGATGAGACCAAAATTGCCTTTATGCCGATGGGGTTTTGTTATCCTGGTCGTGATTGTAAAGGGGGGGATTTACCACCCCGCAAAGAATGTGCACCTTTATGGCATTCTCAACTGTTAGCTTTTTTACCAAATGTTGAATGGGTTCTTTTGGTTGGGCGGTATGCTCAGCTGTATTATTTAGGAAAAAGTGTCAAGAACACCACCACAGAAACTGTTTTTTGTTGGCAAGAATACGGACCTCGGTTTACGCCCTTACCCCATCCCAGTTGGCGTAATACGGCATGGTTGCAAAAAAATCCTTGGTTTCAAAAGGATATTTTACCCTTTCTTAAAACAAGGATTCATCATCTTTTCAAGGCCTAAAAATAAGGTTTATGGAGTGTGTCGTTAGACCATTCCATTTAAAACTTAATGTGCTCTTTTTCCGCCGTCTTAAGAGTTCTTTAAATTTTTTCTTCTACCTTAAAAATGCAACATAATTTTTAAGGAGTGAAAAATGATTCTCAATAAATACGTTAAATCAGCCTTTTTTGCGCTGGCAGTATGTTTAGGTTCAGTTGGCCAAAGTCAGGCACAAAATTTTGGTAGTGGTTGTTCAGATGATGTCTTTTGGGTTCCTGGTTTTGGTGGATTCCCAGGGGGTGGAGCGTGCCCGCCTAGGCACCACCATTGTTGTGACGATAATCCATCTTCTCAACCGGCTCCCTGCCAAACTTACCCAACCATTTGCTTGAAGAATTCACAAAAACCTGGATGTTTCTGTTGCGATGCAGAAGAGGGTAAGACGGGTGCAAAGCAAGTGAGTGGTCATGATATTTATATAGCTGGTTTGGAATCTTTAGTAGCGAACAGTTGCCACAATGAAGGAGCGGCTAGATTATTGAACCAAATGGCTTTTGCAACACAGGATCCTGTTGCGGCTGCCAAGATGTTGTCCTATTCAGCCGTTTATGGACCTTGCTGTGAAGCTATGCAAGCCTTGCAAGTTCTTGGATTCTTGATGAGCGGTGGAAATCCAGGATTTTTAGGAAACCCAGGCGGACCCTCAAACTGGAGTTCTTTCTGTGATAGTATTAACGTTTTCCCCTGTGAACGTATTGGTTTAGATACACGCCTCAGTGTGGCTACACAGCTTGTTGAAACAATGATGTATGCTGAGTCCAAATGCTGGTCACATCAAGAAGGAAACCCAGCGATTCCTTGCGTATTAACCCAAGCTTTCAAATGCACACGGGATCCTCGTGTTTTGCAATTCTTTAGCTGTGCTTTGTCAAATCTAAAAGGTGAAAATTGCGAATTTAAGCACCTGATTGAATCTTACTATCCAGGAATCTGTCATTAACAATCCTGGTCATATTGATCGTGATGACGAAGGGAAGGAAGGTTATGGCCTTCTTTCCCAACGACTTAAACCCTGGCCCTACTTTACAATTTACGGAGATTTACGAATGAAATTGATCCATATTAAAAAAGGTATGATTGTTTTATCGCTCTTAT
>JAJZHT010000023.1 GCA_021804455.1 Pseudomonadota bacterium
TAAAGATCGTTCGTTGATATGGAATACGGACCTATTAGAAGCTTTAGAGCTGGAAAATCTTTTATTGCAGGCCATGGTAACCTTACATTCGGCCTACCATCGTACTGAAAGCCGGGGGGCTCATGCTCGAGAAGATTATCCGCACCGTGACGACAAAAATTGGCTACATCATTCTCTTTGTTGGTACGATGGTCCTTCTCTGAAATTAGGAAAAAGGCCTGTTCATCTTTTTACCCTGGGCGACGTTGATCCAGTTCCCTTACAACAGAGGGTCTATTAAATTTACTCACGATGATAAGGATGACCTAGGGTAATTTGCTGACAACGGTAAAGTTGCTCTACGAATAAGGCCCTGGCTAAAAGGTGAGACCAGGTCATTTTTCCCAACGATAACACAAAATGGGCTCTTTTTTTAAGGATTGGATCCAAACCATCAGCTCCCCCAAGGATAAAAACGCATCGTTTGACCTGTTTCTCCCATTCGTTTAAAAGGTCATGAAATTCCTTGGTTGAAACAATTTTTCCTTTTTCATCCAAGGCAACGATATAATCATCTGGTTTAAGGTAGGCTAATAAAGAGGCTGTCTCTAAAGCCATGGAAGAAGTTTTGGGAACAATTTCACAAAGGAGAGGAGGTGGCATTAAACGTTGGTAAAAAGTATCAAAAAGAGACTTTTCAGGGCGGTTTTTTAACGTCCCTACCGCCAAAATAACCTTTTTCATGGGTTTGAAGGAAAGTGAGAGTCCATTTTTGTTTGTCCCCACATTTTCTCCAAATTATAGAAGAGACGAACATCAGGTTTAAAGATATGAACAACTACGTCACCAGCATCAATCAGAACCCAATCACACTGTTCTAGACCTTCTACGTGAGGAGGAATTCCTTTTTGTTTAAGGTATTGACAAACATAGTCGGCAAGAGCCGAGGCCTGTCGTCCAGAAAGGGCTGTTGATATGACCATATAATCAGCAAAAGCTTTTTGATCGGTTAAGTCGAGAATAACCGTTTTTTCGGCTTTTTTATCATTTAACAGATGAGCGACCTCTTGTGCCCGTTGCAAAGAGGTAAAATCAACAGTATTCAATCACTTACACCTTGAGTTTTACTTTCAAAAACAACCGCATTCTATAATGCAAATTCTTTATCTTCAAGAAAGTTCTTTGGCCTAGGCACCCGACGACAAAGATTCTAAGGCCACGGAACGCTGCATAAAGGCTGGTATAAAATCCCCAAAACCAATTACTGGATGATTAAAATCCGGTTTAATCTCCTGCGGATCTTTTTGAACTTTTTTAACGGGATGGGTTTTTTTAGTACCCGTTCTCACAGAGGAAGATACCGTTGGCAGGGTAAAAGTATTAACCTTTTGTTGAATAAAGGTTTCAACGGCGTGCCAAAGCTTTTGATCATTTGACATGACAAGGCTGAAAGCATGACCATCTTGACCAGCCCGTCCGGTGCGTCCAATCCTGTGAACGTAATCTTCAGGATTGTGAGGAACATCATAGTTAATTACAAGCCCTAATTTTTCAACATCCAAACCACGGGCGGCAACATCACTAGCTACAAGAACTTTAATTTGGTTTTCTTTAAATTTTTGTAAGGTTTCGTTACGTTTAGATTGGGGAAGGTCACCATGAAGTTCTTCAGCTTGATACCGATGACGTTTAAGAGACGCAATAAGAGTAGCAATTTCTTTTTTTCGGTTACAGAAAATAATACTGGGGGCTTCTTGACCAAAATGATCCAATAAATATCGTACCGCTTGGCGCTTTTGTAAGCTTTCAACAAAGATGACGTTCTGTTCAATGGTTGCTGCCGTTCGTGTTTCAGGGGTAACGTGCACTTCTTGGGGATTATGAAGATAGGCATCAGCCAATTTCTTGATTTCTTCAGGGAACGTTGCACTGAACAAAATGGTTTGTTTTTGATCCGGTAAAGCTGTCATCAACCGTTTGACATCAGGCATAAATCCCATATCCATCATTCGATCGGCTTCATCGATGATAATATGTTGAATCCCCAACAACATAAGTTGGCCCCGTTCAACAAAGTCCAAAAGACGACCGGGAGTTGCAACCAAGATATCTGCACCCCGGGTTAATAGTTTTTGCTGCTCAGCCATGGATTCCCCCCCTACCAACAAGACACCTTTTAGGGGGGAATTTTTGGTAAAAGCTGATAAAGCTTGCATCACCTGTGTTGCAAGTTCACGGGTAGGTTCCAAGATAATGGCACGTGACAAACGGGCCTTACCTTTTGTTGTTTCAAGCAATTGAATAAGGGGAAGCAAAAAGGAAGCCGTTTTTCCCGTTCCTGTTTGGGCCGAAGCCAAGACGTCTTGTTTTCTTAAAATAAAGGGAATAGCCTGCCGTTGGATAGGAGTTGGGGTCTGATATCCAAGCTCTTTAATCGTTTGGCATAAATGGGAAGAGAGGCCTAAATCAAGAAAGTCCATGAAATCCTTTAAAGGGGGCAAAAACGTTGAACACTAGCCATATGTAGGGCGGTCGTTACCAATTGTCAACATACCATCTTTATTCGTTGTTTAAATAAAAAAACAATCTGAACTGCTATTTTATTTGATCGGCATGAACAATTGACAAACATTTTAAATAAAAGCCTGTTCAATGGGGATTCCTGGTAGTTTTTTAACAACACGAACAACCATCCGCGTTTTAATTTTAGCAACTTTGGCGATGATTGAAAGTTCTGTTGATAAAAAATTTTGATAGGAATCAAAATCTTTCGCTACAATTTTTAGCAAAAAATCAAACTCCCCTGTCACTAAATAGCATTCTCGCACAAGAGGCCACTGATGAATATGTTCTTCAAACGACCGAAGATCCGTGTCATTTTGACTGGTTAGGGTTACCTCAGCAAAAATAATAACATTAAACCCAAGAGCTGCATAATTAAGTTCTGCATGATAACTGGATATAATACCGTCATCTTCAAGGGCCTTAACTCTACGAAGACAAGGAGGAGCAGAAATCCCTGATCGTCGAGCCAATTCAACATTAGTCAGTCGTCCATTGTCTTGAAGATCTTTCAAAATGTTTAAATCAATTTTATCTAACTTAATATTCACAGTCTCTCTTTTCCCAAGCTCAAGATTTGTCAGTCAACAAATCTTTGTAAGATTTTCTGTAGACCTATACTGATTCATAATCTTTGTAGTGGCTTGTTGTTATGAGGTTACAGCGTGTCTATGGATATACAATAACATATAATTAATATAAATTTTAGTAAAAATTTACAAAGAAGAAGGGAGCAAAACAAATAAACATTGGTTTTTAAAGACAAGCAGGAAAAGATAACGTGGGGTTGCTTCACGACTCCCTTAAAAACTTTTTAAATACATGGGTTGACCTTTTTGTTGGGTAAGAACTGAATATTAAGAAGAAATTAACCTTCTTTCAGTCATTCTGAAGCTGCTCCCCTGGGGGGCCGGAAGGTGGAAATATAGCCTCTAATCGTTAAGAATTCGTTAATTGTTTAACAAAAAAATATATAAGACCCTCTTGTGTTCATTACGGTTGCTCTTGACCACCTTGGTTCCTTTTGCAAGACTGAACATCCTAAAGTATGTGTAAAAAACTAGGGTTCCTTAAAGATGAAAAAGCGAATTGGCGTTTTAACGAGTGGCGGAGATTGTGCAGGCCTGAATGCGGCCATTCGAGCCATTACCCATTATGCCATTGAAACCTATGGGTGGCAGGTTATTGGGATTCGCAAAGGTACAACAGGTTTAATTAGTCGTCCTCTTGATTATCAAGAATTAACAACAGATTTTTGTGATTCCAGTTTATTGCGTAGTGGTGGAACAACCTTAGGGAGCACAAATAAAGATGATCCTTTCAATTTTCCTAATACCGATGGAACCCGTACCGATCGATCCAAAGACTTGTGGGAAGGTTATCAACAATTAGGACTTGATGCGTTGATTGGTATTGGTGGCGATGGCAGTATGCGCATTTTGCGTCAATTAGCGCAATTAGGTGGGATTAATCTGGTAACCATTCCTAAGACCATTGATAATGATCTTGGTCATACCGAAATTGCCATTGGTTACACCACAGCCTTGGAAGTAGCAACAGAAGCGCTTGATCGTTTACAACCGACAGCAGCCAGCCATCAAAGAGTGATGGTTCTAGAAGTGATGGGGCGAGATGCTGGACATATTGCCCTTAGTGCAGGTATTGCCGGGGGGGCTGATGTTATTTTGATTCCAGAGATCCCCTATACCCTTCAAAAAATTGCTGATAAAATTACATCCCTCGCTCATAAAGGAAAAAATTTTGCTTTAGTGATTGTGGCAGAAGCCGTCAAAAAAGAAAATGGAGAAGCAGCAACTGTTGCAACCGAGGGAAATCGGCCTCGTTATGGTGGCATTGGTCAATATTTAGGAGAGAAAATACAAAAACTTACGGGCGCTGAAACCCGCGTGACGGTGCTGGGGCATGTGCAACGAGGAGGACAACCTTGCGCATGGGATCGAATTGTCGCCTCCGCTTTTGGAGTGGCGGCTGTTGATTTAATCGCAGCTGGAAAGTTTGATCGCATGGTTGCGTGGCGTCATCGCCAAGTGATTGATATACCGATTGAAGATGCCATTCGACATTACCAGGCTGTAGAAATGGGTGAAATCATGATTAAAACAGCCAAAGGGCTTGGTATCTATGTGGGAGATTTTGATTCGGAGAATTCGTTAACAAAAGGTTAATGGTTATCCCCAAAATCTGTGGATAAGTCTGTTGAAAAGATGTTGGCAGGTCTGAGAAAAGGAATGAAACTCTGCTTTTACAAGGTATTGCCTAAGCTTTAATCTTTAAAAATTAACTCTTTGATTTTAAAGGATTTCTGGCTTTTTCCTTGAAAATTATTCACCAAGCTCTTATATAAATTTTGAATAAAAGTTTTTATGAGGCGCTTACTCTACCCTGTGCACAACTTTTTGATGAAGCTTCAAAAAGATACTAAAAAGACTCTTACAGCGTAACAAAAAACTTGCAATTAACAGAAAAAATCGTCTAAGTCACGTAACGTATCGAAATTATTTTTATATGTTTATGCGTCTTGTTAAATCTGCTTTATCTGTTGGTTTTTTTACAATACTAAGCCGTATCACAGGATTTATCCGTGATATTTTAATGGCAAAATATATAGGTACAGGGCTTGTCATGGATGCCTTGGTTATTGCCATTAAAATCCCCAGCTTTTTAAGGCGTATTTTTGCTGAAGGTGCTTTCAATGCGTCGTTTGTGCCTATTTTTGCAGGCCTCAATGTAGAATCAAAAAAACAAGCTTTTAAATTTATCCAAGATATTTTGAATTTAATGATGGCTGTTTTAGTGGCCGTTGTCATTGTTTTTGAGATTTTTATGCCGCTTGTGGTTCATGTATTTTTAATTGGCAGCAATGAGGAATTAACCACTCTTGCTATTTTCTTTTGCCGCATTACTTTTCCTTTTATTTTGTTTATTTCTTTAACGGCTTTGTTTAGTGGCATCTTAAATTCACTGGATAGATTTTCGGTGGCAGCTTCTTCGCCGATTGCAGGAAATATCAGTATCATTGCAGTTCTGTGCCTTATTGACCCCACAAAAATTGCCCAGGGCACCAGCGTTGCTATGGCGATCATGATTTCTGGCCTGGTGCAGTTATTGTGGGTTGCCATACCCTGCTGGTTACAGGGAATCAGACCTCATTTTAAATGGCCTCAATCCACCCCATCCATTCAATCATTTGGCAAACGCATGGTCCCTGCAGCGATTGGGTCGGGGGCTTTACAAATCAATCTCATGATTGATGTGATGATAGCTTCTTTATTGCCTTTAGGAACAAATTCTTACCTATACTATGCTGATCGATTGTATCAATTGCCTATAAGTATTACAGGAACAGCGATGGGAACCGTTTTGTTACCCGTCTTATCTCGCTTATGGCGTGAGGGGCAAACACAATCTGCTTTGCATACTCAGAATCGGGCTATTGAGTTTTCTATGTTAATTACTTTTCCTGCTATGATCGGCTTGATGTATCTAGCAGAACCGTTGGTTTGCCTTCTTTTTGAGAGAGGAAAGTTCGATGCTGTCTCCACCCATGCTGTAGCTCAAACTGTTTTCGGCTTTTCCACGGGACTGCCCGCCTATATTTTAATTAAAATTTTCAGTAGTAGTTTTTTCGCCCGACAAGACACTCTTACGCCCATTTTGACAGCATTGGCAAGTATGGTTCTTAATATTATCTTCAATTTAATTCTTATCTCTCACTTAAAACATTTGGGGATTGCTTTGGCAACGTCTCTTGCCGCTTGGGGAAATGCGGCACTTTTAGGATATTTGTTATTTCGTCGTCATCTTATTCGTTTTGACAGATCTTTGGGCCTCTACTTTATGAAACTTGCAATAGCATCGTTGATAACATTGGCAACGTTGATAGGATGTCGAACCCTTTGTCAGCCATTAATAGAATATCCCGATTTGTGGATACGTCTGACAGGTATGGGGTTAACAGGGGTGGGTGGACTTGTAACCTATACATTGTGTTGCTATGGGATGAAGTGCTTAAAGTTTCATGAATACCAAGAGCATTCCGTAAATAATAACAACGAAAAGAAGACTATCGAGCCGGTCTAACAATCCACCATGGCCTGGAATAATGTGGCCGCTGTCTTTAAAGCCAAAATAACGTTTCAACATTGATTCCAAAAGATCACCTATATGAGAGGCCACCGCCAAAATAAGGATCAGAGGTACCCAAGGAATCGCCATAATAGGGGGTAGGTTAAGGATTTTTTGTAAACTTACACCAAAGATAAGCGCTGTTAAGCACCCACCTATAAAGCCTGACCATGTTTTTTTAGGGCTAAGGCGTGGGGCCAGTTTTGGCCCTCCTAACCAAGAACCAAAAATATAGGCACCAATATCTGTAGCCCAAACCAGAGAGAGTAACCATATAAGCAGCAATTCTTGATGACTTAAGCATAATAAAATAACCGATGACAACGTGATATAAACAAGACCCACGATAAATAAAAGATACCTACGACAAGAAAAATGGCTGAAAGCAAACCCTGCTGTCAAAATAACAAGCGCGATGGTGCTGTGAAAGGTTAAGGGGACAACGGGACCATAGGTCATCAACATCCCCTCAAAAACAGCGACATAACATAACGGATGGGGGGGAATCTTGCCATTCAAACGTGACCATTCAAAAAGCATTCCTGTTAAAAGAACCCACACCATGCCATCCACAAAAGGAGATCCTAAATGAAGGATACTAATAACTACCGGAATACCCACTAATGTTGTTAATCCTCGAAGAATTAACTCACGCTTAGGGTTAGAGGAAAGAAGAAGAAATTTAGGAAACGTCAACATACAATCCGTAGCGTCTTTGTCTTTGACTAAAAATTTCTAAAGCTTGATCAAACTCTTGCGTTGAAAAGTCTGGCCATAAAGTTGGAATAAAGACCAATTCTGTATAGGCCATCTGCCACAAAAGATAGTTGCTGAGACGTTGCTCGCCACTGGTTCTAATGAGGAGATCGGGATCAGGGATGCCTGACGTATCAAGGTGTTGTTCCATAAGCGAACAGGTAATATCTTCGGCCGATAATTCTGCATTCGCAACTTTACAAGCGATGGCTTGCATGGCTCGCTTTAACTCGTCTCTACCACCATAGCTGAGCGCTAAAATAACAGTGATGGTTGTGTTGTTTTGAGTTTTAAGCTCCAGCTCTTGAATAAGTTCTTGAATATCATGAGGTAATAAAGAACGATCACCAATGACACGTAGGCGCACCCCCTTTTTCATGAGTGTTTTGGCTTCCTGGTTAAGGTACCAACGTAATAAGCCCATAAAATCATCAATCCAGCTTTGTTGGCGTTTCCAATTTTCAGAGGAAAATGTATAGAATGTTAAGAATTCTATCCCCCGCTGGGCAGCGCGTTCTGTGATGCGTTGAGCAGCGTTTGCCCCAGCTCGATGACCGGCTATTGTTGGTAACCCTTGACCTTGAGCCCATCGTCCGTTCCCATCCATAATAATCGCAACATGCCTAGGGGGTCTAAAATCAGCAGTAAGAGTCAAAATGTTTACAATATCAAAAACGTATTAGAACGAATCAAACATCAACTGGGGTCATAACGTCAAGGCTTTTAAAACGTTTCTTTAGGGGGATTTTCATTTAAGGTATTTTGTGTTTTTGATCGGATAGAGAAGCTCCCCATAAAGGACTTTATCGAACGAAGAGCGCTGCATCAGTATTAATTTTCGTTATATTTTTGCAGTGATTTTGTGGAATTAAAAGTGTTAAAGAGTGTAGAGTCGAGGTTAACTGAATTAAAGGTTGGGTACTTTAAGTTCTGAAAGGGGTATGGCATGTCGTTTATCAGGTACGTAAGAATCGATTGGATTTTGATTGGCACGCTGCCTATTATTCTTGCGCTGATCAGTGACCGATGGATGTTTCTTCCTGTCCAGTATTGGTTTGACCCATGGGGAGCTTTGGGCGCCTACCTTGACTATGAATATCTGTCTTCTCTGCATCCAAAATCCTACTGCCTCGCACGTCTACCCTCTATTATTCCCCATTTTTTTGCTTACAAGTTCCTGACGTCTTATTGGGCGGTCGTCACAACAACACTCCTAAAATTTTATTTGTGCATTATTCCTCTCTATTGGACTTTGTTTGAACTAACAAAAAAGAGATTGGCGTCCTTGATTCCCATTTTTTTGTTATCTTTTTTCCCCTTTTTCTTATCTTCAATGGGGTGGCACTACGTTGACGGTTTTGGCATTGCCTATATCTCTCTTGCTACAGCCTTTTTCCTTGCTGCCTGCCAAAAAGACTTGTGGAAGTTATGGCTTTTTTTAGCCGGATTTTTTCAAGCCATGATGGTTTTCAATTACTTGTTCGTGGTTGTTTTTGCCATCCTACAAGTTGTCACTTTTATCGCTTATAACCAGGTCCATAAACAAAGGCCCTTATGGGTTTGTGCTATGTTTTTAGGGCTTGGAGCACTTTTTGGTACCGCATGCCTCAGCAGTTTTAGCTATTATTTTAATGGAAGCTTTTTATTTTTCTTGCCACAAATCGAGGCTGCGCTTCACCTAAGTTCCGAAACCTATTTTGTCAGAGGACAAGCTTCTGTTTGGTACATGCCTTTTAAAGAGTGGTTTCCCAAATCCACTTTTCTGTTTTTAACGGGTCTGTCTTTCCTGTTTAGTGTCTTCTATCTTTTTGAGCGTCTAAGAAAAAATTCGATCCTCAACCTCCATTCGTTGATGGTTATACAGTTTTTGGTCGCGTGTCTTATCTACATTATCCAAGACGTCATGGGTATATGGATGCTGCAGAATTTCTTTGTAGCCAGTTACCTGTTGCCTTTTTCTACATTAGCTTTGGGCGTGATTCTTTCAGATCGGCTCCCCCGTTTCAAACACGAAAGTTGGGTGCTGTGCGGAGTTTTTGGCATCTTCTCCATTGCTTTTGCCTTGAAAGGGAATGCGGCCGTTATCGGGAGATCATGGGGCTGCGTGATGGTTTACTTTGCAGGATGTGTTATTTTTAGTGCTCTGCTGCTAAGAACATCTAAAAATGTCCATAAAATAATATATGCCTCTTTTGTTATTCTGTTCACGGTACTAGCCTTTAATAGGTTGACAAAAAGCAAGGATCATTACCCCTATAAAGACCATGTCGATCACACGCTTCTTGTCGATCTTCATAGACACATCAAAAAGGACATTCCCGCCGAAGGACCATATTTATTTTGGTATAACCTTAAAACTGATGAGCTCAGCAGCTTCTTTCAGCCCCTGGCCTGCACTTACTTAGGAACTCTTTTTTCTAACAATTTTCCGGAAATTTGTGCAGAGGTCCCTTTGCAAGCCAAAGCAACGATTATACTCGCTTCCTCTGATCCAGACGCCGTTCAAAAGGCAGAAAAAGCCTTGAAACAAAAAGGCTATCACTGGAGCATGCTCACGAAAGAAGAGATTCAGCTTGGTCCAAAAAAATTTCTGCTGCTTGCCTTTTTGTTGGCGTCACCCCATCTTCCTTCTTAGAACCTGCTCATAATTTTTAAGGATGATGGCAAGGAAGGCTAAGACGATCCTTTAAGGGCTCGTACTGAGCTTTCCTTCCCCGTTTTTATAACCTTATTGATTTTTCCAACCCGCTAAAAATCGTTACAGCACCCATCTTTTGGGCAGAACGAGGAAAATATGCAGAAGTTTTCTTTTGACAAGAGAAGTTTCTAACATCTTGGTAAACCTTAGAACGGCAGGGGTACCTTATAGATCTTTTTTGGATACACTGGGTGATATTTTTTGTGGGATAGGGTCTGAATATTAAGAAGAAATAAACCTCTTTTCTGCCATTCTAGAGCTGTTCCCCTGGGCGGCCGGGGGCCGGAGGGTGGGAATATGTCTCCAAATTCTTAACAATTGGTTAATTTCTGAACAAAAAATTTATAAAGGCTCCGCCTGGAAGTTTTTGGAGTTCATAAGATAGAAATTATTTTAAAAATTTTATTAAAAATGTATAGAATGTTTTATAAGTTGATTCTTCTGTGATGATGTTTTCTTTTGAGTTCTTTTCTTTCTCATAATTCTTTAACAAAGCAGGAAGCACTTCAACGGATCCTTAAATTTTGTTGTCAAAGTTTTGATTTTTTAAACCAACAGCCTTCCTCATCCATCCAAAATTTATCCGATTTTCTTGAGCACTTCTTTCACCATGTCAGTCTGGATTGGATCCATTCAAGTCTCCATCAGGATGGTTTTGAAAAATTCACTCAACGAATCTTAACAGCCTGGAAAGGCATCCATTATCGATCCCCAGAACAGAATTCTACCCTTACTTTTCATGATACAAAAGATCAAACCATCCTTCTGGCATTAAATGATGATCAGCCTTTCTTGGTTGATACAATGGTTTTAGGCTTGAAACAACAAGGCCTTGTTGGGGATGTTATGATCCATCCTGTTTTAAACGTTAAACGCGATGGTCAAGGCTTTTTACAAAATATTTTGAAGAGCAATGCAACAGACCCGTCTGTTGTTTGTGAATCGTTTATCTACGTTTCTTTGTCCAAGATTTTAAACTCTGAACAAAAACAAATTTTGCTTAGAATTTTGAATCAGGCCTTCTTACGACTTTCTAACGTGACGAATGAATTCCCTATCATGCACCACCATCTGGAATCGGTGGCAAAAAAATACAGTGTTCAAAAAGATCAAAGCCATGCACAAGTTGCTGATTTTTTAAAATGGTTAGGTCAGGGTCATTTTATTTATATGGGATATCGGTACCAATCTTTCAAAACTCAGAAACCTTTTCAATCCCCTTGTTATGGTCTGTACTGTGATCCTTCTTTTAGTACAGAGATTGATCAACCCAAAATGCCTCAAAACTTTTTTTCTTTAGGGCGTCATTTCAAAACCGATCAACCTCTTTTGCGGCTTTTAAAACACCCCGTTCTATCTCCTGTTGTACGCGATTTAAGGTTAGAAACGCTTCATATTCTTGAGATAGGAGCTCAAGATGAGGTTTTGGGATCCCATGAATTTTTAGGGATTTTTAGCCGTACTTTCTTCACCCATCTTCCCTCTCAAATTCCGACTTTTTCAGAACGATATTTCAACATCTTGGACCGTTTTTCTTTGTCGCCTGATTGGCATGATGGCAAAACAATCATCCATATTTTAAACAGTCTTCCTGCTGACGAAATTCTCTATTTTTCTGATGAGGACCTTTTTACAACGTGCCAACGTCTTTTTGATCAACCGAATCGCCTGCACCTTATCGATCGTTTTGATTCCTTTCATCAATCGTTAACCTTGTTAATTTATATTCCCGTAGCGCGGTATCATTCGGATATTGAAAAAAAATTAACGGAAACAGTTCTGCTATTTTTAAATGCCCGGCTTATTCGTTGCTATCTTTTAAAAGATGATTTTTTCTTTGTTCGTTTGGGTTTGGTTTTAATTTTACGGCCGCATAGCTATCTGTGAAGCTGAATGACTATGCAGGTTATGGCTCTGTGAAGAGTGCAGCACGTGCAGAGCAGAACGATTCACTCCTCCATCTGCAGAGAGCACAGCCGTCGTTGAAGCGTGATCGTCTATACAGAAGTCTGACTAGC
>JAJZHT010000154.1 GCA_021804455.1 Pseudomonadota bacterium
CATTATGGAAAAAAGATTTTTCCAGCTGGTTTTCTTTTGCAAAAACGTACGCGTTGACCAAAATTTCATACAGATTATCCCAGAATTTACGAATCCTTTCCCTTACAATACGTAAATTATATTTTGCCTCTTTCAGGGTGCGGTCTGAATACAATTCTTCTAACCACACCAGGGACTTTAAGTTGGGTTTAATTTCTTTCAATTCTTCGGAAATAGGCGCTTTGTTAAACGCATAACGATATTCTGAAAACACTTTAACATCTTGGTTTCTTTCGTTCAGGTTAAACATGTTTAAGGAGTTTTTATTGGTAATATTTCCATCTTTATAACCCGTGATTTCTAATCCTTTAAGTGTCGCTTTTTTAATGGCAATCATAAAGTCTACGACGTTTTGAAGCAATTCTCTTTGGGTATATGGCTCGTTTTTGGGCTTTTCTGTTTTGGTGTACTTCTCAATATCGGCTTGGATGTCGTTTTCAAAATCACCCGTATTGTTTAAATATTTTTTGTAAATCTTTTGATATTCGGGCTTAAATTCATAATCGACCCCTGTTTTTACAGTAGGGAGTAAAGTTGGCTTGGGGCAACTGGTTGGGAATAAAGAACCAACGTCTAAACCCTTTTTAGAAAAAACCTTTCTAATGGCTTCTCTTTGTAAAGTCGTCTTAATAAAATTTTCGGCTTCAGAAGATGAGATAAACTCACTTCCCACATTTTGTTGGATTCCTTTCAAGGTTGACGATAAGATTTCCTCATCGTCACGATGGAGAAGGGCGTAGGCTGTTGAGAGAATCACTCGGCACACCGCAATATGATTCTTAACATTTGGATGATTCTGATCTGAGGCCAAAGCACTTTTTAAGGTATAGTTTTGAAGAATGTCAGAGAGGTTTTTATCCTGATGTCTTTCGATTCGTTCAATTAAGTAGGTGGTGATGGTCTCTATTTCCTGCTGTGTGGCTGTTTGGCCAATTCCAAAGGCCCCTGAAATAATTTTGTGGGAAGCCGCCTCGGGCTCCGTTTGCAAAGCTTGTCTGTTGAAATAATCCTGCAAAGATTGTGGGTCTACATTTTCATCATATACGTTGACTTCGGGTAATGGAATTGTTTGGAGGTAATCAACCGTATCCCCTAATAACAAAGCTGTTTTGATGGCAAAATTTCCAGGCGCCTGTTTTTCTTTGAAGACCGCGGCGTTTTCAGACAATTTTTTGAATAACGTTTGGTATTCTGTTTTTTTAGGGCTCGTGATCAAATCCCGATAACAATCCTGGGCCTTTGTGTTATGTTCTTGATACTTTGCAAGGGTTAAATACGCCCCTATAACGTTTGGTTTATCACGAACGGTAAGATCTTTTTCCTTTCCAAGAGATTTTAGAAATTTTGTTTCAGCGGTGTTAAAATCTGGTGTACTTCCAGCAACCTCTTTCCCCTTTTTAAAACCGTCATAAAGTGAAACAGACGGCTCCACAAAAATAAGGCTTAACAAAACAACTCGTAAAAAGAAAATCATCATGAACTGTGGCAAATAAAAGGAAACTCTAGTCCTACTATTATAGGACGTTATTCTTAATGTAAAGTTAAGGTCTTTACAGGTTCAGGATTGACAGAGTGTTTTTTCATCGCCACAGTACTGGTCAAGAAGACTTTAAATTCTTTTAGCGAATGGTTTCTGCAAATAAAGCCCGGTCTTTTGGCGCGATCTTGGGCAAAATTATTACCCCAGTGTGTCGCAAGAATGGTTTGATGACAGCGGATTTGATCCTGGATTGGGGAAAAATCGTTGGTCCTCATTTGGCCTCTGTTTGCAAAGTCATAAAAATTACCTTTACTTATGCAGCTGAGGCGAGTTCCCAAAAGCAGGGATGTTTGCACCTTAAAGTCAACAGTGCCATGGCCGCGACGCTTCCCTATAACCAAAGCATCATTTTAGAACGGATTAACCAGTACTATGGTTATCAGGCCGTTCATCGTCTTCGCATTTTTCACCAGAATGAATTTGTAAAGAAGACGCCCATCTCTTCTCCTTTTTGCCCGTCTGTTAAGACCGTTCTTTCGCCAGATTGGCATAATCTTTTGCAAAAGGTTCCCGATAACTCTCTAAGAAAGGCTCTAGAAAATTTGGGACAAGACCTGCAACAAGGAGGGCAGCGTTGACCCCCTTAACAAAAGAAGATCTGATTCAAGAACTGGCAAGGGGGTGCAAACCCCCTGAAGATTTTCGGATTGGTACAGAGCATGAATGCTTTGTTCTGTTGCCAACGCATCAACGCGCCTCTTATGAAGGTCATCGCCAAAGTATTCGGGGAATCTTTGAAAGTTTAAAGTCCTTTGGTTGGCAACCCCAACAAGAAAAGGGATACGTGATAGGCATGTATCACCCTCAAACCCAGGCAGCCATCAGTTTAGAGCCAGGCGGACAATTTGAACTTGCGGGAGCCCCTTTAAAAACTTTACACGATAGCTATCGGGAATTGATCGTTTATCAACAGCAATTAGCCTCTGTTTCTAGGGAGTTGGGATTGCATTTTAAGGCGGTAGGTTTTGATCCCTATAATCGTCGGTCAGAGGTTCCTTGGATGCCGAAAGATCGTTATCAGATTATGCGGGCGTATATGCCCACTCGGGGAAACCTGGGTGTCGATATGATGACACGCACCTGCACGGTTCAGGTTAATTTAGACTATAGCAGCGAGGCGGATATGGTCCGGAAAATGAGAGTGTCCATGGCCTTACAACCCATGGTGACCGCTTTGTTTGCTAACTCCTCCTGGATAGAAGGTAAGAAAAGCCCTTTTGCTTGTTATCGATGTTTTATATGGCAAGATACAGACTCCGATCGTTGTGGTATTTTACCTTTCGTTTTTCAAGATGGTATGGGGTTTGAGCGGTATGTTGAATATATGTTGGATGTACCCATGTATTTTATCAGGAGAGAAGGGGTCTATCGGCAGGCAGCAGGGCAATCTTTT
>JAJZHT010000024.1 GCA_021804455.1 Pseudomonadota bacterium
TGCCCTTTCCAGCAAACGATAAACCTTGACAACTTCTTGCTCTGTATGTCCTTGTGACACAATTTCTTCAATGCTTTGATCTTCTTCAATTAAATTATATAAAATAGCATCCAAAATCTCATATTCTGGCAGACTATCTTGGTCTTTTTGATTGGGTTTTAACTCAGCGGAAGGAGGCTTTGTAATAACTCTCTCTGGCATTACGGGACCTTTGGGCCCCAAAAAACCTTCCTGAAAATGAGTGTTGCGCCACCGTGCCAAAGCAAACACTTGAGTTTTATAAACATCCTTTAAAGGATTATATCCCCCACACATATCGCCATAAAGCGTTGCATAGCCAACGGCCATTTCTGACTTGTTTCCGGTTGATAAAACCATCCACCCCAACTTATTGCTTAATGCCATAAGAATCATGCCACGGGCGCGGGATTGAATATTCTCTTCGGTAATATCCCTTGTTTTCCCTTGAAACGAGTCTTGTAAAATCGATTGATAAGCCATCATAGCAGGTTCAATGCTTAAAATATCATAGGAAGTCCCCAAATAATCCCGAATCGCCTCAGCATCTTGTAAACTTTCCAAGGAGGTATAAGGCGAAGGCATCATCGCGCAATGGACCCGTTCCGCCCCCAGAGCATCCACCGCGAGTGCGGCAACCAAAGCTGAATCAATCCCCCCAGAAAGGCCTAACAAAACCCCTTGAAAACCATTTTTCTGGACATAATCCTGCAATCCTAAGACCAAGGACTGATAAAGCAACCCTAGAGCATCTTGGTCTTTTAAGGATAACAAGCAGCTTACTTTTGGAATAATTTTATGTTCATCACGATATAAATAAACCTCTGAAAGACTCTCGGTAAAGGCTGGCGATTCCGTTAATAAAGCTTGATTCGCCGCCAGTACAAAAGAACGACCATCAAAAACCAAATGGTCTTGCCCCCCCACCATATTAACATACAAGAGGGGAAGGCCTGTTTCCTGAACACGCGCCTTGGCCACCTCGTATCGACGGTGTTGCTTGGTCAGATCAAAAGGGGAGCCATTTAAAACAATCAGGATTTCAGCACCTTGTTGCTGTAAATGTCGTGAAGGCTCGGGAAACCATAGATCTTCACAAATCATAATCCCAAGTCGAATCCCCTGAAACAAAACAGGTGTGGGTAAGGGCCCCGACTGGAAGATACGTTTTTCATCAAAAACACCATAATTCGGCAAAATATGTTTTGGGATAAGAGCTTCAATTTTGCCCTTTGATACCAATAAAGCCGCATTGACAATTTTTCCCGATAACAACCAAGGAGCCCCCACCAAAACAGCGGTTGATAGATTCTGAGTAGCCTGTGCCAGTTTTTGAAGAGTAAGCTCAACTTTTTCCAAAAAATGAGGTTTCAAAACCAAGTCTTCTAGAGGATAACCACTAATGGCGCATTCGGGAAAAACAGCCAAATCAATTTTTCTCTGTTCACATTCCTCCACATAATTAAGAATTTTCTCTAAATTATAGGAAATATGCCCTACCCAAGGATTGATTTGACACAGCGCCACAACCGTCATGAACAAAAAATAGGTTAAAATTGCATGGTGCCACACTGTGGCATGTTTTTTAAAAAGTCGCAAGTCAAGGTTCTTGTCTGGTCAGGGCTGACGCATCGAAAAAACCTTAACAACAGAAGCCCTGGCTTTCAAAGGGTTTTCGTGGGTGAGACTTTCTAAAATGATCTTCTTTAGCCGCAGAAGACCTGATGAATAAAAAACCCGGTCTCTTACAGCCGAATTTTAGAAGAGTTTCAACTTTTTAGCTTTACGTTCGGTTTTATAAAAAAGATGAGCTTGGTTCCCCTCTTCTCCATAAAGATTAACAAAAAGTTAATTTATTTTTTTGCCACCCCCCGCCCTATAAGAGGGAGGGGGGCTAGACCCACCTTCTTACAAAACGATGGGCAAAGGTTTTCTTAGTGCCCTTTGTTCTTGCTTCAAAAAGGGGTTTCTCTATCACCTAGGTTACTCCCTATAATACCTTTTGAATCCTTACCAAAATCTTAATTTCTGAAAATATTTTTAAACCTAAATGTACCCTCTGCATCCATGCTAAAAATAAACCGTTAAAAGTCCTTATTTTAAAAAATTCTTAATAAATTCAAAGATAGAATAAACCTATTGAAAAGATTGTTCTTAACGAAGGCACTTTATACGTGGACACGCAGGTTTCGATCGTTGATTTTATGCGATCTCATCCCTTTTTCAGTTATATTAATGAGGCAGAAAAAGCACGGATGTTGCCTTATGCTGAAATTATCATTCTTCTTCCTCATCAAGAAATTTTCAAGGCAGGAACCCAAGCAAACTCGACGTATTTTATCGCCAGAGGTACCGTTCAATTAAGTAACGGAAGACACAAACTTTTACGGGAAGAAAATGAAGTCTTTGGAACGGAAGCAGCGTTTGCCAATAATTCTTATGAATATTCAGCCCACAGTCAAACAGAGACTATCCTCATTAAATTTCCCTCAAAAGAGATGGAAAGACTTTTAAAAACCTTTCCAGAAATTGGTACGAACCTCTTTTTCCACAGTAAAAATCCCACTCCCCCAACACCCAAATTTTCAGAAGATAATATTCAAAATTATCCTGCTTCTCCTTTAAAGATCATCTTAGCATGGTTTTTTGCATTTATCGCTCCTGTTACAGTCTATCACCTTTTAGACCACACCCTTGATAATAGTGTCCGTATTTTTTTGGCCACAATTTCCTCTGGATTAGTTTTGTGGGGTTTTAATGTCGTTTACGAATTTGTACCTGTCCTTATCGTTTTAATTACAAGCCTTGTTTTAGGTCTTGTTCCGTCACGCACTATTCTCGAAGGATTCTCTTCGGATAGTTATTTGCTGATTCTGAGTTTATCAGGAATGGCATCCGCCATTATTTCCTCAGGGCTTATCTATCGATTCATAACCTTCATGGTTAAATTACTCCCGGCTAAACAGTCTTGGTATACGGCGGGGTTGTTTCTGTTAGGGTCTCTTATGACTCCTATTATCCCCTCTGCCATCCGTCGCTCTCGTTTGATGGTTCCTATCACCCAAAACCTTATCGAAGTTTTAAAAGTCAAAAACCAATCTTCTTTAGCAACAAAAATTTCTGTCGCAGGCTTTTACGGTGTAACCAGTTTAAATAGTGTTTTTTTTACAGGTTCCATCATTAACTTTATTGCAATTGGTATTCTACCCTTACAAGTACAACATAAACTTTCAACCATTGGGTGGACCACAAGCGCCCTCATGGTGGCGGTTGTTTTGATTGTGACCAACCTTTTTGGTCTTTCCCTTTGGTTCCATGAAAGAACACGGCTAAGCATCTCTAGAAAGACCGTAAGCCAACAACTTGAAATTTTAGGCCCTCTCAGTCAAAAGGAGTGGAACGCCATCATTGCTGTATTTTTCTTTATTGGCACAACCATAACATTCTCTTTGTACCAAATTCAATTTGCTTGGCTGAGTTTATTTTTGTTTTTTGCTCTTGCCTCATTAAGGATTATTAAAATCCAAGAATGGGCTGCTCAAACGGATTGGTCCTTTTTATTAATGGTCAGTGCTGGGTTAGGGATTTATAAAGCTCTTATTTTTTTAAATATAGATGGACTCATCAAAAATAACATCTCGCCTGGTATTGCCATTTTTGGAACAACCAAGCCAAGCATTCTTGCTTCTCTTGTTGTTATGACGATTTTAACGCGTCTTTTATTTTCAATCGGCCCCTCTTGCATCATCATGCTAACCCTTGGCCTCCCCATAGCCGAGTATTATGATATAAACCTTTGGGTAACAACATTAACAATCTTGATTGCCTGCGAAATATGGTTTTTCCCCTATCAATCAACTTTTTATAGGAATTTCGAAGATTTTTTTGAGGGGGATATTCCCTATGAACGACATAAATTTTTGATTTACAATCTCTTGGTTGTGACAGCACGTATCCTCGCTATTTATCTTTCCATACCTTATTGGCGACAAATCGGATTGCTTTAGAAAGAGATACAACCATGAATAATTTTTCTAAAAAAATTGGCCTGGAAACGATGATCCCTTTGATATTGATCATCTTACTATTTTCCTATTTCATCAGCTATAACCAACTCAGAAAAAAAATCTTAATCGTTCACAGTTATTATAAAGATTATAGTTGGGTCATTGATTTGAACGATGGACTATCCTCTGTTCTTAACAATCAGGATTCTTTAAAAATTGAATACTATTATATGGATACCAAACGGGATACCGATGAACGCCATAAAGAGCGTGAAGGGATCGAAGTGCGTCGTTTAATTGATTCTTTGCAACCGGATGTTGTGATTGCCTTTGACGATGATGCCCAAAATTACGTAACCCAATATTATCTCAATAATCCCTCTATTTCCTTTGTTTTCAGTGGCGTTAATGGTGAACCAAACGATTATAATTTTCATAAAGCCTCTAATGTGACAGGAATTTTGGAACGTCTTCCCATGCAAGCAACCCATGACGCAATTATAGAAATTGCTAAGCGTAAGAATCTTCCTTTTCCGGTCCGTGCGCAACATATCAGCAGTTCAAACTTAGTCACTGTAAAACTGAACGACGAATCTTTACGAAATTACAAAAATTGGGAAGAAGTTAAAATCGTTCCCTCACGTCTTGTATCCACCTTTTCTGAGTGGAAAAAAGCCATTTTGGATGCTCAACAAAATGCTGATTTCATTCTTATCTCAAATTGCCGAGAGATTACCCACTCTGAAATTAATCACACCCTTGTTCCCTCAACAGAAATCATGAAATGGACACTTGCAAACACGCAGATCCCTGTAATTGGTTTAAATAATTTTATTGTTGACGAAGGGGCACCTTTGGCTATTTCACCCTCTGGTTACGAACAAGGGGCTGTAGCTGCCAGAATGGCTTTAAAAATCATTTATGACAACATTCCGGCTAACAAAATACCTGTTTATGTACCCAAACAGTTCATTGTTTCTATGAATCCAAAATTGATGGAAAAATTCTCGATGAAGCTTCCAGAAATTTATCACGCTTTTGCAAGAGTTGCCCAAAAGCATCTTAGTGAAATGGAAGAAACACCATGAAAAAATTAGCAATATTTTTAAAAAAACATGATCTAAAAACTTATATTTTATTAGAAGTTATTGGCCTTTTTTTTGTAACAGCTTTCCTTATTTCTTCTTATAACCATTATCAAGATAAAAAAGCGCTGACCAAATTTTCTCATGACTACGTCAACAGGTATTCTCATTCTCTTGTTAAAACCATAGAAATTCAGATGATGGAGCTTGTGGAATCATCCTATTTGGTGAGCCTGTCCCTCTCTCACATTGAATCTTTGAAAGAGCTCAAAGCAGAGCAAATTTTGTACCTTAAAAATCTGTTCAAGATTTTTAGTACTTTATCTGGATTTCATGTCTCTCTTGAAAATGGTGACTTTATACATTTTCACAACGTCGAACAAGGAGACACCTTTCAAACCAACCGCGAGCAACCGTTACCCTTAAATGTTGAATACTGCATTGTGTCGATTACCCACGACGACAGAAAACAAAATGAAGTTTGGAAGTATTATAACAAGGGCGATCAGATCATTGCCCAAGAAACCATTCCTAATTCCAATTATGACCCACGTCTAAAAGAATGGTACCTTGAAGCAAAGAATAACAAGGCCACTTATATCCGACCTGACATTAAATTAG
The DNA here is from genome assembly GCA_021804455.1 of Pseudomonadota bacterium. Lineage (GTDB taxonomy): Bacteria > Pseudomonadota > Alphaproteobacteria > Paracaedibacterales > CAIULA01 > Finniella. Next base: position 5,732 of record JAJZHT010000024.1, read on the forward strand.
GGAATTTTATTAAAAATCTTACCATAACGGCCTCAAAACCGCTTTTAAAGCCCGACCAAGATGTATGGGGAGTCGCAACAGCGGATCTGGATGTTAGAAAAATCTCCCAATTTTTAAGAGAAAACACCACCACACCCCATACAAATATGTTCGTTTTAAACGATAATCAAGAAGTCGTCGCTGCTTCAAACGTGAATATGCCCATGTCTCAGTTGGGGAATAACGCGCGTCTTATCACCTTGAAAGAACTAGAAGATGATGTAATCTGGCCCGTCTTTAATGCATACCAAGAACAAAAAGAAAACCAATTTGAAATCAGCGACCATAATAAATCGTATATTGTAAACTTCACCAATTTCAGTGAGTCTTTTTACGAAACTTTCGACCACAGATGGAAACTGGTCACGATTGTTCCGTTTGATGAGATCTTTAGAGTTTTTTTACAATCTCAGCAGGATAAATTTGGGATCTATATTTTTGCCTTTGTTTTGGTTTTTTTAAGAATTATCCTTCTTTCCAGAAAACTTTCCGAACCTATCGAAGAATTAACCGATGAAGCCATTAAAATTCGTGAATTTAATTTTGACGAAGATATTAAAACCGATTCGAAAATTAAGGAAGTTTCGACCCTCAGTCACACTATGCAAACCATGAAAATCAGTTTGAAGTCTTTTACAAAATACATGCCCAAACAACTGGTGATTCGTTTATTAGAAAAAAATCAAGACATTGAATTGGGTGGGGAATCCAAAAAACTAACGATTCTTTTCTCAGACATTGCAGGCTTTACCAGTGTTTCTGAAAACATGACCCCTCAGGCTCTTATGACCCATATTTCCGATTACTTTGAAAATTTGACCCAAATTATTATCCATGAAAAAGGTACTATTGACAAATATATTGGGGATGCAATTATGGCCTTCTGGGGAGCTCCCGACGATGACCCCTTACGCAGTTTTCATGCCTGCCGCGCGGCTCTTTTATGCCAACGTGCTTTAACCCAACTCAACAAAAATTGGGAACTTCAGAACAAACCTGTTTTAAAAACCCGTTTTGGTATTCATGCCGGAGAAGTGGTTGTAGGGAATATGGGATCTTCTGAACGGATGAATTATACTCTGATTGGCGATTCGGTGAATCTAAGCTCGCGCTTAGAGGGAATCAACAAAATCTATGGCACCGGTATTATCATTAGTGAAACTGTTTATGGAGAAGTAAAAGACCAATTTTTGTGCCGTGTTCTTGATATTGTTGCCGTCAAGGGAAAAAAGCAAGGCGTCAAGATTTACGAGCTTTTAGGACAAAAAGATGCTGAAAATGAACTTTGCCCAACAGCGGATCAAGAGGCGTTTTGTCTTGCCTTTGAAAAAGCTTTTGAATTTTACCTTAAGATGAATTGGGAAAAAGCCTTGGCAGGTTTTTTAAAACTTAAAGGTATGATTCCCAGCTATGATCATACGGTTGATTTGTATGTTGATCGCTGTCAAACCTATATAAAATCCCCACCCGCTGATGAAGACTGGGATGGTATTTCTCATTTATCATCAAAATAGGTTCTGATTGTTTAGGCGCAAACACGCGGGTTATCAGGTACGACAGAGTGTGTCTTTTTCAACAGTGCAAAGAAGATGTAAAATTTATAAAAGAGATTGTGTTTCAGACAGAAAAAAGAGGCCCGAGAGAGGATTGTCCTCGCGCGTTTTTTTAAAGAAATTATGTTCGCTAACCTTTCCTTAACCAAGATTAACAGGAAGTTAATTTCATTTTTTTGCCACCCCCCACCCACTGCCTCCCTTAACGGGAGGGGGGCTACACCCACCACCTGCAAGAATCAATGGGCAAAATACATCCTATGGCCCCTTTGTTCTTGTTTTTAAAAGGGGTTCTATGACCTAGGTTATTTCTTATAATACCCCCAAAATCCTTACCAAAAGGTTAATTTTAAAAATATTTTTTAGGAATACGCCTTACCCTTACAGACCCAAAGCAACTCGATTTTCAAGGTCTGGAGAACCGAGAAAGGCGCAAAAAATAACACAGGTTTCCTTTCTCTTTAAACCCTTTTTTTCATTATCTTAAGTATATATCGATCTCTTATTTTCTAAAAATAACAAAAAAAATAAATAAACCCCTGTTAATCAGGTGTTAATACTACGGTCATATCTTATTTTTTACAATTTTATATGTAAAAAACAGGAGTTTTTTGTGAATAATACTTCTTTAAAACTGAAGAGCTTAATTTACAGTTTGCTGACCTTTACAACGGTTGTTTCTACATCCGCTCATGTTTCTTCAGCCGATCTAGAGTTGAGTGAAATCCCTTCCACAAAGCGCCAATATAAGTTGATTTTTGATAATCAAAACCATAATGCAAGCCGAACATGGCTTCAGGAAAACTTTCCTATTCAAAAAATCCCGTCAACATTTTCTTTAACAGCTGGCGGTGTCTCGGCGTCTCTACCTAAAACCTGCAGCTTGGTTAGCAATATGCCTGCTATTTACGACCAGGGAAATCTAGGATCTTGTACAGCAAATGCCATTGCAGCGGCCATGCAGTACGATCGTCGCAAACAAAAGCTAACAGATTATACGCCCTCTCGCCTCATGATCTATTGGTTAGAAAGATCCCTTGAGGGAACGATTAATCAGGATAGCGGTGCAAGTTTATCAGATGGTATTCGGGCCATGATCCAGTATGGAGCCTGTCCAGAAACAATGTGGCCTTATGATGATGGTTCCACTCAATTTAAGGTTCAACCCACAACCGCTTGTTATACTGCGGCTAAACAAGACATGGACCTTGATAAATTATCTCTGGCCAGTATCAGTCAGACGCTTAATTCCATTAAGAGTGTTTTGTATCAAAACATTCCTATTGTTTTCGGTATCAATGTTTATTCTTCTTTTGAAAGTGCGACCGTTGCAAGAACGGGTATTGTACCCATGCCTAATACAAGAAGGGAACAACTTTTAGGCGGTCACGCTCTTGTTCTTGCGGGGTATGATGACACACAATCTCAATTTATCGTACGCAACTCGTGGGGAACCTCTTGGGGGCAAAGTGGTTATTGTCGAATGCCTTATAATTATGTTATCAACCCGTCCTTAAGTAGTGATTTTTGGTCAATTTCTAAGGTGGGGTCTGGAACTTCTCAAACCACACCTGTAACCAATCCTGGAAAGAACACAGGGTCTGTGGTGGGAACAACCGATGTAATAAACACGAGCTTTACAAGTTTTGGAGCTAATTTCTGGCAAACTTCTTTGTACGAAAGCATCCTTATGAAACAATATTCCTAAAATACAGAAAACATTTCATGCAACTCCTCAAAATTTTGGGGTTTTGCATGAAATTTTTATAGCAAAAAAGATCGATAAATCCGTATAACCTTTTCTTTAAGATCAACCTCTGCGATGGCATCTTTATAAAACGGTAAAGTATAGGACAAACCTTGCTCACCTTGGATTTCTAAAAAGTCACCCGCGCCATAATTATTAACTTGCGTGATAAAACCAACGGTATTTTTGTCTTCATCCCTTACTGTCATACCCATCAAATCATGGTAATAAAATTCATCAATACCGGTAAGAGGCAGTTGTGTACGGTCAATCCACAACTCTAACCCCACCAAGGCTTCCGCTTGTTCACGTGTTACACACCCTTTAAGAGAAGCCAAAACACTGGAAGCGGTTTGAATTTTCTGAATATGAAGCTGGATGCTTTCATTCAAAGGGGTCTTTAAGGGGCCATAGGCAACAAGATCCTGGGGATCTTGGGTAAAAGTTTTAATTTTAACCCACCCCTTAAGACCATGCGCCGATACTATCCGCCCCAGAAGAACTTTATCATCTGAGGCAGACATATCTCTTAAAACCTTGCTTATTCAGATTTTTGTTCCGCCAAAGCGGCTGCTTTTTCCTGCTCTGCTTTTAGGCGTTCTTGAGCCTTTTTCTTAGGAGCTGATTGTTTAGGATTACTTTTAAGAGCCGGTGCAGCTAACAAATTGGCAGCGCTGAGAAACTTAACAACCCGTTCTGTTGGTTGGGCTCCTACCGACAGCCAATATTGTACCCTTTCTGTATTTAAAACTACGCGTTCGGCGTGACCCGCTGCCAAAATAGGATTATACGACCCTACCCGCTCCACAAAACGGCCATCCCGTGGGCTAGAAGCTTCTGCAACAACAATTCTATAGAAAGGTCGTTTTTTGGCGCCACCACGTGCTAAACGAATTTTTAATGCCATGTCTTTTTTCACTCCTTGTTCTTTATTAAAGTTAAGGCTACCTCAAAAGCCCCCCTAGGCCTTGACGCATAAGCCCCTTTTGTCCCAATTTCCCCATCTGCTTCACCATAGTCTGCATTTGCTGAAATTGCTTTATCAACCGATTAACATCGGCCACGGTCTGGCCGCATCCAGCAGCAACTCTACGTTTGCGTGAAGCATTAAGCAATCGATAATCACGCCTTTCTTGAGGGGTCATCGATTTCACAATAGCGATTTGCCGCTGCACCAGACGATCATCCAGACCAGCCTGTTTTATCTTATCTTTTACTTTGCCGACACCAGGCAAAAAACTTAACAACCCTGACACCCCACCCATCTTTATCATCTGTTCCAGATGTTTTGCCATATCGTTTAGATCAAAATGCCCTTTTTGCATTTTTTTTGCAAGTTTTTCAGCATCTTCTTGGTTCACTGCCTCGGTAGCACGTTCAACCAGGCTTAAAATATCGCCCCTGTCAAGAATACGATTAGCAATCCGTTCGGGTTGGAAGACTTCTAATTCAGAAGTTTTTTCGCCCATACCCATGAATTTGATGGGACATCCTGTTACCGAGCGCATCGAGAGAGCCGCTCCCCCACGGCTGTCACCATCAACACGTGTCAAGATCAATCCTGTTAAGCCCACTTGTTTATGAAATTGATCCGCAATCGTTACAGCGTCCTGCCCCGTCATGGCATCAGCCACTAATAAAGTTTCTAACGGCTGGATCACGTTTTTAAGGTTAACAACCTCAGCCATCAACGCTGTATCCACGTGCAATCGACCGGCTGTGTCAAACAGTATAATGTCCATGCCTTGCCGCTTGGCTTCCCGTAAAGCCCGTTCGGCAATGTCCAAGGGAAGCTGATTTTGAAGAATCTCCAGACTGGGGCAATCAATCTGGCGCCCTAAAATAGCCAACTGTTCTTGCGCCGCAGGACGATAAACGTCAAGAGATACTAACAATACCTTTTTTTGGTGCTTTTCCATCAAATAGCGGGCAAGCTTGGCCGTTGTGGTCGTTTTTCCCGATCCCTGCAAACCAACAACCAGATAGGAGAAAGGAGAAACCGCCGATAAATTCAAAGGTTCGGCTGTTTGACCTAAAATGGCCACCAGATGGTCATAAACAATTTTGACAACCATCTGTCCAGGGGCGACACTGCGTATTACTTCTTGACCCACCGCTTTTTCACGAACCTGTTCTATAAACTCTTTAACAACAGGAAGGGCAACATCCGCCTCTAGAAGGGCGACACGGATCTCTCGTAACGCACTATTAACATCCGCTTCATTTAAAAAACCACGACCGCGTAGTTTATCAAAAACAGCCGTTAATCGTTGAGAAAGGCTTTGGAACAATCGAACCCCAGAATAAATTCATTCTTATTTTTCAGGTATAGGCATTTTATAGAGAAAATCAAAGATTGGAAGCAAAAATTATTGTTGTTGCTTGGATCTTAACGATTTTTGTTAGTTTTTGCGTTTTTTTTCATTTTCGCCTAAGGTGTTTGAAATCTTTATCGATTAGAAAAATTGGAATGATTCCGGCATTTCAGCAGCCTGTTCCTGTTAAGGAGGCTGTTTTTGATGACTTAAAGACCCATAAAAAAAGTTTATGGGGTTTGGCGTGGGCCAGCTTTTGCTGGAGCACCGCTTCGGTTATGGTTTTTACCTTGCTGCCTGTTTATCTTTCAGAGGTTATGGGGGCCAGTTCCACTGAAATTGGTCTTATAGAAGGGGTGGCTGTTTTTTTAGCCTTTGTGGCAAAAGTAGCAGCAGGTGTCCTTAGTGATTATTGGCGTCGTCGAAAACCCTTAATCTTGTGGGGAACTTTTGGCAGTGTCGCTGTTAAAATCCTTTTTGCTATGGCTAACAGTGTTTTCTGTATCTTCATAGCTCGTTCTATTGATCGCTTTAGTAAAGGGATTCGTTCCGCACCTACGGATGCTTTAATTGCTGATCTGTCATCAAAAAATCAACAAGGTAGGAACTATAGCCTGAGGTATAGCCTTTATACTATGGGGGCTGTTAC
>JAJZHT010000155.1 GCA_021804455.1 Pseudomonadota bacterium
CGTTGCCTATTGTCTTAAGTCGGGGGCAGGGGGTCTGGGTTTGGGATACAGACGGTCGCCGTTATCTGGATATGATATCAGCATATTCTGCTGTCAATTATGGCCACTGTCATCCCAGAATCCTAAGTGCCCTTATCCAACAGGCTGGGGGCTTAAGCACCTGTTCCCGGGCTGTTTACCATGATAAATTGGGAGATTTTTTAGCGTTCCTTTGTCAATTGACGACGATGGATATGGCTTTACCCATGAATTCAGAGGCAGAATCCGTCAAAACAGCCATAAAAGCCGCCAAACGATGGGGTTATCGACATAAAGGCATTCCCGATAATCAAGCGGAGATTGTTGTCATCCATCAAAATTTTCATGGTCGAACCATGGGGTTGATCCGTTTTTCAACCGATGAAGGCGACCGAAAAGACTTTGGCCCCTTTTTACCAGGTTTTCGTGCCGTTCCCTTTGGCAACAGCCATACCCTGGCCGAGGTTATCACTGCGAACACATGCGCTGTTATTACAGAACCCATCCAAGCAGAGGCTGGCGTTATTATACCACCCTCTGGTTGGCTAAAAAAGGTACAGCAGATCTGCCAAGATAATAATGTGTTACTAATTGTGGACGAAATTCAGTCTGGCCTTGGCCGCACAGGAAAAATTTTGTCAAGTCACCATGAAGATGTGCAGCCTGACGCTATCTTGCTGGGCCGATCGTTAGGGGGTGGCTTTTTACCAGTTTCAGCTTTCGCAGGACGCCGTGAAGTTCTCTCTAATCTAAATCTGGAAAATCATGAATCAACTTTTGGAGGGAATCCTCTAGGATCTATTGTTGGGTTAACTTCTTTACAGGTACTTCGGGATGAGAAATTATCGGAACGCAGTGCGGAATTAGGAAGTTATTTTTTGAATCGTCTACGGCAGATTGAATCCCCTTATATCCAAGACATCCGAGGCCTAGGACTGTGGATCGCCCTTGAAATAGACCCCAAATGGCGTTCGGCTCGGTCTATTTGTGAACAGCTTCTTTATCACGGAATCTTAGCAAGAGAGCTTCATAAAACAACGATTTGTCTCGCTCCCCCTTTGGTTATCAACCACGAGGAAATTAATTGGGCTTTAACAAGAATTTACCAGGTTTTACAAACAGGTGGCACCATTCCTGTTCAGGTGCCACTTGCCTTTTAAATAATAACGATTAGTGAGGCTTTTTATCAAAAGACTCCAGACCTTGTTTAAAACGATCTTGAACCAATTTATAAACGTCTAAATTTGATTTTAAGATCACATTCGCAAGGTTAGAAGTATGATCAACGGCCTTTTCCATGGTTTCTTTCATTTTATCCGCATGGGTTTGGAAACGATCCTTTGATGTAGGATTTCGCATCACATCCCGCAAAGATTCGTTCATTTCATCAAAGGTTTGGCGAAGAAATTGACTTTGCAGTTGGGCAACCGTCTTTAGCAATTCAACAGCCATTTTTTGGGCTTCACCTAGTGTTTCCAGATTTTTGCGATGATTTTCCAAGATTTGCTCCCGATCAATTTGAGGCATTTTTTCGGTAAAGCTTTTAAAAACCTCCGCCGTTGCCTCGCTAAAATTTTCATTTTTATCTTTCTTTTCGGTCTTGCTGCTACTTTTTGTTGACTCCGCCATTACCATACACTCCCAATAAATTTTCCTAAAAATAATTTAAACATTGTTTCTTGTTGTTCGTCAATATACAAGTCATACTTTTGGTTTTTGATGTTAGCTTTCCAAAGTATAGAAAAAAATAGTTTTGAATTCGTTAATTTTCCGCTAGGCTTAAGAAAAAATATGGGTTTTATGGCTGACGCGATGACTTACTTCAGAAATATTTTGATTAAAAACATCCTTTTTTTAAGTATAGCAGCCGGAACTGCCATCGCATTGCTCGAACCTTTGGTTCGTATTTTTTGTCATAATTTGCCCCTCAATCTTGTCATTCTTTTCTGTTTGGGGATAGGGATTGTCTTGAACTTTTCTCAGTTTTTGAAACTTAGAAAAGATCAAATTCTTCTTGAAAATCATGATTCATCTTTAGAAGATGCTTCTAAACACCAAAAGACCCATGTTTTAGCTCCTCTTATCATTCTTTTAAATGACCCCCAATATCAGCAAGGGCTGCCTACTTTAACAGCACAAGTTGTTTTGAACAGCGTCGAGGGGCGTTTACAAGAAAGCCGCAGCTCTCAACGTTATTTAATGGGGGTCTTGGTTTTTTTAGGACTGTTGGGAACTTTCTGGGGATTATCAGAAACCATAGGGGCCATTGCCGGTGTTATTCATAATTTGAACACGGATACAGTCGAAATGAGCCAAGCTTTTAGTCAATTAAAACAAGGGCTTAATTCCCCTTTAAGTGGTATGGGGATTGCGTTCAGTTCTTCTTTATTTGGTTTATCAGGTTCTTTAATTTTAGGCTTTCTTGATTTGCAAACAGGGCGGGCCCATGCGCAATTCTATCATCAATTAGAAGAACGCCTCATTGGTGTGACACGCCCTGCCTCCTTACAAGAAAAAACTTCTCAATACAATGGGCCAGCTTACAGTTTAGGTCTTCTTGAACAAACGATTGAAAGTTTGTCAGGCGTACAGACCTCTTTGCACCGCAGTGAAGAAAATCGTCTGAGTTTGGTTAAAACAGTTCAAGTTCTAACAGAAAAATTAACTCAAATGGCAGAACAAATGGTGGCTCACCAGGCTGTTATTAAGACCATTACTCACAATCAGATGGAATTGCAAGAAGGCTTCAAACAATGGATTAAACACCAACATGCAACTTCTCAGGAAGAAGCCAATCATTTGCGCAGTCTTGATGCAACAGCTTCTAAACTTTTGGAAGAAATAGTGGAAGGGCGTAACCGTATGACCCAAGAATTGCGACAGGAGATACGAGTCATTA
>JAJZHT010000156.1 GCA_021804455.1 Pseudomonadota bacterium
AATGCTCTTTTCCCAGGAATGCGAAAAATTGATCCTCTGCAGCGTGATTTAGCCATTGTTCAGGCCAAAGTTGAGCAAATTCAACATTCTGTTCAACAAATGAATGAAAAAGGAGCTGAAATCGAAACTTTAAAAGGACAGATAACGGCGTTGCAACAGGCTGTTGTGTCTTTGGAAAAGGTAAAAATGTCTTCTCAACCGGTCAGTTCTGATGCTGGCGCGCTTCTTGAAAAGGATCCTCAAAACTTAAGAGGATTATGGCAAAAAGCAAAGACGTGCCTACAAGGCAGCGATATTTGTGAGATGGCTTTAACAGAGTTTAAATCAAAATTACCAGCCAGTGCGTTGTTGGAACAAACTTTAAAACCTCTTTTGATTTCAGCCCAAACATCTGTCAAAACGGTATCAATGCTTCAAGACGACCTTGAAAAGATTTATCAGAACTTAAAGCAATCGGATTTTCAGGAAACCGTTGCGGTTAAAAAATCCCATAGCTGGGGGCAAAGTCTATGGCACTATTTTTCAAAATGGGTCCAAATTCGGCGTCTGGACGCTCCTGAGGCAACAGAAACGGTTTTGGTTGTTTCGGTTATTGAACAGGCCTTGCAAGAGTGGAAGAAAAATCAATGGTTAGCGGCGATGGAACGCCTCCAACCACTCAGCCACTTACCCTCCCTTAAAAAGTGGTTAGAGGAGGCACGACCCCGTCAGCAACGAGAACAAGCCTTATTGGATTTTGATAAAAGTCTGGGTGTTGTCATGATGGAAGGAGCAACTTCATGATGTTATGGTATCGAGGAGCCCGTTTCTTTTTTAAGTTGGCTGTTATGGGTATCTTTGCCGTTTTTTTGAGTTTAAATCCAGGTTCTGTTTCCTTAAGTTGGTTTGGTTATCACATTGAAATGCCTGCTTCCCTTCTTGCCGTAGGATTATTTCTTCTTCTTTCAATCAGCCTTATTTTTCATGGTTTATGGCGGAAATTATGGCAAATTCCTGAGAATTACTGGCAATATTTAAAGAAAAAGCGGGAAATTAAAGGCGAAAAATTATTGATTGAGGCCTTGACAGCCATTTCCGCACAGCAACCCGAAGAGGCTCAGCATTCTATTGAACTTGCAAAAGTTTTAATACCTGACCATCCTCTGACATCCTTTGTTGCTGCCCAATCAGCCCATATGAATCAGGATCATGCAAAGGCAAAGGTGCATTTTGAAAGCATGGTGAAACATCCTCATTTGCGCTTTTTAGGCTTAAGGGGGCTAATCCTGCAAGCCCAAGAGCAAAAGGATTGGGTCCACGCTGAAGTGCTTTTAAAACAGGCCCTAAAGTTACGTCCAGATTCCCCCTGGGTGCATGAACAGATCCAAAAGAACCAATTTAACCTTATCCAGGCAGGGCAAGAAGGTCAGATTGCTACCCAATCTGTGCAAAAGGTTCTCCACCCCCATAAAGTTCAATCTCATCAGGCGATAAGTTATTGGTTGAAAGCCTTGCAGGAGAAGAAAAACTCGGAACCTTATGTGGCTTTGATGCAAAAAGCCTATCATCTTTGGCCAGGAAACGTGGCTATAGCCTGTGCTTTGGCTTCGGCTTATTATCAAATGAACTCTTCTTCAAAAGCACAAAAGATTCTATCGAATGCATACAAAATCACTCCCCATCGGCAATTGGCAGAGTGTTGGATAAAAGGGCATGATACGTTAAAACCTTTAGAAATCTACCAAGAGTTAGAAAAAATAGTTCAGCCTTTTCCTTGCCATCCTGAAACTTTATGGATCATGGCGCAGGCTGCTGTTGAAGCCCATCTTTGGGGGCAAGCTTATCAATATTTGCAGGAACTGCATAAAAATTACCAGGATACCAAGGAAGTTTGTCATTTAATGGCTCAACTTGAGGAAGCCCAAAACCCTCAACGTCATGATCATGCGCGGGGATGGTGGAAGAAAGCTGTTTCAGCTCTTTCTGATCCCAGTTGGGTTTGTCAAAAGTGTTCATCTCAACAAGAATCCTGGCAACCCATTTGTCAAAAATGCGGCGCTGTTGATCAAAGCCAATGGCAAGGTTTTATCCCCTTATCTAAGGAAAAAACTTTACCAAAGCCAGAATAAGAAGTACGTTTCTGGCGTGAGTTTAGCCTTTTCTACCCGAAACGCAGCGAGAATCCCCAAAAGTCTTCTGCAACATCACCGCAGGGAGATAGGCCATGTTTAGAATATTTTGGGATAATAACAACATCCCCTTCAGTGATGGTTGTCTCCCAATCGCCTATGAGTTTGCATTGTCCTTTACAAGCAATAATCAAACTGTCTGTATCATGATCATGAATCTCAACAGTATTTGTTGTAACCTGGACCCATCGAATGAGAAGATTCTTAAAGTTATGCTCTAAAAAGGCCTTCAATAAAGCGTGAGAATGAAGATCGTGGACGGAGTAGATTTTTTGGACAGGGTTGGGAGAAATTTGAGGCATAATCGAACGGGGAATAACAGCGGATTGGGCCGCAATATTGTTATCTATGTCTTTACGGTGATGCAGCATCTTATATTTCCTTAGTTTTCAGAAAGTTAATGTTTGTTGTAAACCCAAGCCCAACCAAGCTTAAACTTGCGCTGACAATGAGGTAATAGTTAGGAATAGGATGGCCAGGACATAAGGTTAATAAATAAGTAATTATCATCGGTGCTGTGCCTCCAAAAATCCCCATACTCAAATTGTTGCTTAGGGCGACCCCTGTATAGCGCGTATTCGCTGGGAAACTTTGTGAAAGAAAAGAGGGAATGGGACCGAGGAAAAGTCCGGTTGCGATTGCCATTAAAATATGAGCCCACAAAAAAGCCTTAATTGTTTTGAGCTCCATCAAGGGAATAACCAAAATATTAACAAC
>JAJZHT010000157.1 GCA_021804455.1 Pseudomonadota bacterium
TTTATCCAGAATTTCATCCTATTGGGAAAACGTTATTGCAGTTGGTGGGGATTCAACAAGTTGATCCAATCGATCTGTGTTTGAAAGACACTGCTTTAACGCCCCCTATTTTATTACGTTATCATGATCTTTTATGGCATCGAACCCATTCCGCGGAAGGTTTGGTTTGCCTGTTGAGCAGTTATTTTAAAATTCCTGTTAAGCTTGATTTATTTCAAGGGGAATGGAAAAGCCCAAAACCTGATGAATACAGTTTCATCGGTTGCTTTAAAGGAAGCTATAATGCTTTGGGGCAAACCATGATTCTAGGGACGAAAGTTTGGGAACAAACAGCAGGGATCACCTTAACTCTAGGCCCGCTTACTTGGGAAACTTACCAAAAATTTTTACCATCTCAAAAGGACCCTAAAAATTCTTACTTTAAAATCATGCGTGACCTTTGTACTTTTTATTATGGCATACAGGTTTCTTCGCGGTTGCGTCTTATCTTGAAAAAGGAAGACCTCCGCCCTTTAAAACTGGATGGTCAATTTTGTTTAGGTTGGAACAGTTGGATTCTGAAGAACCCCCCTTTAGAGACCGAGGGTTGTATAGAATTAAGAATGAAGACGCTTCTTTGAAGAAGAACCTCAAGGAATTATCAATTTAAATTTGATTTAATAAAAAATTAATATTAATTTTTTATTAATACCCCTTGGAGTTTTTTATGAAAAATTTTTTGTCTTCAACATCTCTTAAAAAGATACTGCTTACGATTGTCTTTATTTTCTTTGGTTTTGAAACACACGTTAAGGCCCAAAAATCTTCTTCAAGCCCTTCGGTTCCTGTAGCTTCAGGGTATATCCTTGTGCCAGGAACGAACACCGCCATTAAGTTTGGTGGAGCGATACAATTGGATATGTTTTACGATGGTGGTCCAGATTTAGGGGATACGGTTAATGTGGAAACAGTTCCTTTAAAAGGAGTAAATTTAAAAGCTGTCCAGACAGGGCATTGTGGTGTTAGTGCTCGTGCAAGTCGTTTAAGTGTTGCTTCTTTGACCCACACCGCTAAGGGAGAGTTAAAGCTTTTAATTGAAACAGATTTTTTTGGAAACGGCAGTGATTCTACAGGATATTCACCGCGTTGGCGTCACTTGTATGCTTACTATACGGTTAAATCTTGCAGTTTTCTTGCGGGACACACAGACAGTGTCTTTATGGATTTAAAAGCTATAGGGGTTAACTTGGACGTCAATGGTATTCTTTCTGGCCCTTTACGTCAGGCCCAGTTTCGTTATATCCAAAAATTAAGTGAAAACCTTGAATTGAATGTGGCTTTTGAAAAACCTAATACAGATTATTTAGACTCTGGGGCCAATCTATTGAATAATTCCAGTGTGGCGAATAGCACCAGCAACAGCAGTGGAAACTCAGGAATGCCCGATATAACAGGCAGCTTGATTTGGTCAGGCGAACGTGGCCATTTAAGTTGTAGGGGTGTGGCTCGAAGATTGTCCGTAAAAGCAGAATCCATTAATGGCTATCCATCCTATTCCTCCAATCAAACGGCTTGGGTTTTGGGAATTTCGGGGAAACTAAACGTCTTTTATAAAAGCGGACCTTTTTTCCAAATCAATGGCGGTGATGGTGTGGGGCGGTATATTCCAGATATCGAATACTACAGCGCTTATTTTAGTAATCCCAGCTCCTCTACACCGAACGCTCCCTCCCGATTGGATACCCAAACGGCGATTAATGGGATTATAGGGTGGCAACAGTTTTGGACATCGGAAATTCGTACAAACCTTATGACCAGCATGACCCGAGTTCGTGTTTCACCCCTGGCGCAACAACAAACCGCTCCTTTTAATAATCAGTTATTTAAGCTGATAGGAAATATTCTCTACAGTTTAAATGAAAAAGTCATTTTTGGTTTAGAGATTTTACATGTTCGGCGAGATACCCTTCGTAATGCCGCGGGGAAAAATTTTTATGGGATGGGAACTCGTGTTTTAGGGTCTGTAATTTATAAATTTTAGAACAAAAAATTTTAAATAGTATTAGAATTTTAACACTTTGCCTGGTACAATTTAAGAAAGTTTTATTTTGAAAGCAGGTTTCTTATGGAATTAGAAAAAGCAGTGCGCAAGTATGTACATGACCTAAAAGGTTTGTACATAAATGTGGTAGTCTACGGGGTTGTTTTTATTGTCAGCGTCTTGGTTTGGCTTAGCTTTGGAGGCGCAGGATTTTGGCCCATCTGGGTATTGTTAGGGTTTGCTGCTGCTTCACTTTTGCAGGGAATGGTTATGGGCTCTATAAAGCAGTTAGAAGAAGTTTTTCCTTTTTTAAAAGCCGAATGGGAAGAAGAGCAGGTCAAAAAATTGCTAAAAAAAAGTGGATTTGTCAAAGCAACACAGCAGCATGAAGCCAAAATGAGTTCTTCGGAAGAAGAGAAAAAACCGGCAACGGGTACAAAGGTTTCCAAGTCTTCTGTTAAGAAGCCGTCCAGTAAGAGTAAAAAATCTTAGGCTTCATGAAAACTTTTTCTTATAGAATTCAGGGCGCAGCCATTATTATGGCTGCGTTATTTTTTGATCAGTTAACCAAGTGTAGGGTGGTTCAAAGCCTTCTTTTGGGGCAAGTAATTCCCTATACCTCCTGGTTTAACCTGGTTTTTAGAACCAACAAAGGTATCAGCTTTAGCTTTTTTTCCAACCCTAGTTTCCTTGCGGAAGGTGGGTTAATTTTTTTTATTACAGCAGTTTTGTTTTGGTTGATTTATCAGTGGTGGATTGCTTGGAATCGATGGGAAATTACGGGTTATTCCCTTATTATAGGGGGAGCCTTAGGAAACCTGACCGACCGCTTTTTTAGAGGCGCTGTTGTCGATTTTTTAGAGTT
>JAJZHT010000025.1 GCA_021804455.1 Pseudomonadota bacterium
TCGCTGGAACTTATTTTATTATCTGTGAATCTTAATTTTATAACTTTCTCGGCCGACCTTTATGACCTCACCGGACAAGTTTTTTCGCTTTTTATTCTAACCATTGCTGCGGCTGAGGCGGCGATTGGTTTGGCTATTCTGGTTGTTTATTTCCGTAATCGTGGCACCATAACCCTTGATGAATCTCCACTGTTAAGGGGCTAGAATGTCACCAACTTTCCTGGCATATATTATCGTTTTCAGCACGGGTGTGGGGTTTATTCTTAACCTCTTTCTTTTAAGATTCCCACGCTTGGTTCAGGTTTTGTCTTGCTTGTCAGTGGCTCTTTCTTTTTTGGCTCTTGTGGGATTTTGGTTGTCTTTAAATCCGAATTTGAATTTTTCCATTGATATTCTTTCCTGGATGAAAGCGAATCAATTCAGGGTCAATTGGGGGATCAGCCTTGATAACTTCACATTTGTGATGTGTATTATCGTAACTTTTGTTTCATTTTGGGTTCATGTTTATTCCATCGGTTATATGGCCCACGATGCCCAGCGTGCCCGTTTTATGGCCTATCTAAATCTTTTTACATTTATGATGGTATTACTGATCACATCCCCCAATATGGCGCAGATGTTTGTTGGTTGGGAGGGTGTGGGGCTCGCCTCCTACCTTTTGATAGGATTTTGGCACCACCGCTCCCGTGCGGGGACAGCGGCGATGAAGGCATTTATTGTCAACCGCCTGGGTGATATGGCCTTAATCTTGGGTATTTGCGCTCTTTTTGTGCAATTTGAAACTCTTGATTTTTCTCTGATTGTTCTTAAAGTTTCTGGCCAAATTGGGCAAACCTTCGAGGTGTTAGGCTATAAAATTCCAACATTAGAAATGATCGCAGGATTGTTCTTTATAGGGGCTATGGCGAAATCGGCCCAAATCGGTCTTCATGTTTGGTTGCCCGATGCGATGGAGGGACCAACGCCTGTGTCTGCCCTTATCCATGCGGCTACCATGGTGACAGCCGGTGTCTTTTTGATTGTGAATCTATCCCCTCTTTACGAATGTACCCCCTATGTAAGGCAGGTTATGATTGTGGTTGGTACAACCACCAGCTTTTTTGCGGCTGTGGTGGCACTGACACAAAATGATATTAAGCGAATTGTTGCGTACTCAACGTCCAGTCAGTTGGGATATATGATACTAGCCTGTGGCTGTTCTGCATACAGTGCGGCGATTTTTCATCTGATAACCCATGCTTTTTTTAAAGCACTTTTATTCTTGGGCGTTGGATCCATTATTCATGCGATGTCGGACGAACAAGACATTCAAAAAATGGGGGGATTGGCTCGCCTTATTCCTAAAACGTACGCCTTCATGTGGATTGGTAGTTTGGCTTTATCGGGGATTCCTTGGTTGTCCGGCTATTATTCAAAGGATTTGATACTTGAGTCTATTGAGTCCTCGGGGCATTCTTGGGCTTTGTTTTTTGCGTTGATAACCGTTGTTTTAACGGCTTTTTACAGTATGCGTCTATTATGGTTTGTTTTTCATGGGAAAATGCGTGCGGATGAGCAAGTTGCCGCCCATATTCATGAATCTCCCTTCAGTATGATTTTGCCTTTATTTATTTTGGCTTTGGGGGCCATCTTTGGGGGGTGGTTAGGTCGGTATTGGTTGATTCAGGAACAAGGAGGCTTCAGTTGGCTTGGATCCATTGTTCAAGTGCCTTTTTCTGTGCACCCGGTGCCCAGTTGGCTTCATTATGGCGCAACCGTTTTGGCAATGGTTGGGATGACAGGGGTGGTCCTTTATCAGTATCCTGCTTTAATAAACCGTCTTTCGCAAACCTGGGTATATCGCTTTGCTTTTCACAAAGGCTATTTTGACGAGGTTTATAATTTCTTGTTTGTCAGAAGCGCTTTTTGGTTAGGAAAAATTTTGTGGCATCAGGTGGATCAAAAAACCCTGGACCGTTTGGGTCCTGATGCGGCGGCGCGTTTATCCCTGGATCTATCGCGTAAAAATGCTTTTCTACAAACAGGTTCTTTATACGACTATGTCGTGGTTATGCTGTTGTCAATTGTCGTTTTGGTTGGTTATTGTTTTTGTAGATTTTATGGCCCTTGGCTTTGGCATGGGTTGTTGCATCAATTTTAAAAAGAAGAGCCTATCTTGAATTTACCCTTGTTAAGTCTTATCACGTTTCTACCCGCATCAGGAATTTTTTTCCTAAGTTTGGTGCATAAAAACGACGAAAATAATGCTAAAATTGTCGGTTTTTGGGTTTCTTTTGTTACGTTTTTGTTAAGCCTTATTTTGTGGTTTAATTTTGATGTTTACAACGCTGAATACCAGTTTGTTGAAAAGCATGAATGGATTCGTGGTTATCATGTTTTTTATCAGCTGGGCGTTGATGGAGTTTCTCTTTATTTTGTTTTGCTGACAACATTTTTGGTACCTTTATGTGTGCTATGCAGCTGGAAAAATATTAAAAGCAATCTCCGTGAGTATATGATTGCTTTTTTGTTACTGGAAACATTAATTATTGGCAGTTTTTTAGCCCTTGACTTGGTTTTATTTTATGTTTTTTTCGAAGGGACTTTGATTCCCTTATTCCTGATTATAGGCATTTGGGGTGGGGACCAACGTATTTATGCATCTTTTAAGTTTTTTCTTTATACCCTGCTAGGGTCCATTTTGATGTTGTTTGCGATTGTTAAATTGTACAGTGAGTGCGGAACAACAGATTTTCTGGTTTTGGTTGATGAAAAAGTGCCCTTTTCTTTACAGCTTTGGTTATGGGCGGCTTTTTCTTTTTGTTTCGCCATCAAAATGCCTATGTGGCCTTTTCATACCTGGTTGCCTGACGCTCATGTTCAGGCTCCTACCGCTGGCTCGGTTATTTTAGCGGGTATTATTTTAAAGATGGGAGGGTATGGCTTTATTCGTTTCTGTCTTGGCCTTTTTCCACAGGCTTGTTCTTTTTTTGCTCCTTTGGTGATGAGCCTAAGTGTTATCGCTATTGTCGCAATGTCTTTGGTGGCGTTGGTCCAAACAGATATGAAGAAATTGGTTGCTTACGCCTCCGTGGCCCATATGGGGTTTGTCACCCTGGGAATTTTCAGTATGAATCTGCAGGGGGTCAGCGGGGCTGTTTTACAAATGTTGAGCCATGGCTTGATTTCATCAGCTTTGTTCTTGGGGGTGGGAATGCTGTATGATCGTTTTCACACCCGTGAGATATCTTTATATTCTGGGTTAAGTCAGGCGGTCCCTGTTTTATCGATGCTGTGGATGTTCTTTATTTTTGCATCCCTGGGGGTTCCGGGAACCAGTGCTTTTATGGGGGAATTTTTGGTTTTATTGGGGGCTTTTCAAGCCAGTCCTTTTTTCACAACCTGTGCGGCCCTGGGGTTGGTCTTGGGGCCGGCCTATGCCCTTGGATTGTATAAAAAGATTTTTACAGGAAAGCTAACCATGCCCGTCTATGGTGGAGAGGCTAAACCCGTACAGGATGCAAATTATGCGGAGCGTTTGATTCTGGTATCTTTGATGGTTTTGGTTTTATGGATGGGAATTTATCCTAAGCCCTTTGCCAATGTTATCAATCGTTCGGTTCGAACAAAGATTCTGAGAACCGAAGCTGTCCAACCCCTTGTGCTGGGGCCACGATAAGGGTTGGACAAGGGCCATAAAATTAATCTGAGGTTGAGGTAATGGTTATCCCATGAGGTCGTAGGGCTTGGGCCATTTCATCATCGGTCTGACTGATATCTAGAGATAAACCATTAATATTTATAGAGGGAGACACAACCAATCCTCCAATAAGATTGGTAGAAATTCTGCCATCCTCTGTGCGCTGAATATAAGTACCATTAGAAAGATTCAGGCGTTTTGATATTTTGGCAAACAAAGCCAGATTTAGAAAACCTTGGATGGCTTGAACATCCTGATCTTCTAGAGGAAGTTCTTCCTTTGTGAAAACTTTTCCAATGGTTTTAAGGGGTTTCTTTTGAACGCCGTTAATCAACAAATTTGACCAATAATCCCGGTTAAAAGTCGTAGGAAGTTTGAGAACGGGATTGAGATAGACGTTCTGGATAGCTTGCTTCAAGGCCCATATATTAAGATTTGAATTTTCTGGATTCGCATACGCATGAGCACAAAAAGCATACCCCATAACTGCGTGAACGTGGGCCAGATGGTGCTGAACTGTCGGATCATTAGTATCTAACCCATAACTTTTCCGCACATCCCCTAAATCCAAAACAGGGGTTTTGGGATCTTCGTAATGCAACAAGGTCATTACTGTTGCGGCTTGGATCAAAATTTCTTGTTCTTTTTCTGTGGCAGGTTGTTTCCGGAAACCATTTTTTCCCCCTGTGGCAAAGAAATAGGCTAGGGCCTCCTTTTTGCTTTGCCTTTGGGTAGGATTATCACTTTCGGTAAACACGGATAAATTTTGAATATGCTGCATCAGGGTTAATTGAGGGTTTATTTTGTGTGCATTCTCAAATTCGTGCCAGTATTGGGAATCAGCAGCATGGGCTGTAGCCAGGGTTAGCCCCAAGACTAAACCTATTGTTTTAAGGGTTTTAAAATTCACCTTGACTCTCTGTCATAAAAAGGTTGGATTCTCTAGTTTTATATAGGTTCTTTCTTCTTATTTTCAACATTTTTTAATTCCTCCGACTCTTGAGGATTTTCCGTTTTACGAGAATCAATTTTTGCTTTGCCAGTTGTGGGGGCAGGGTTATCATCCCCCGGTAATTTAGCACGTTTTATGCCCCCCTCTGTCAAGATGGGTTGGTCGGCATATTCTAAAATAAGTGCGTCCAAAGGCGGAGCTGATGTTGGAAACACGGGCACACGTACAATTTTTCCCGAGATTTTAGGATTGCTTGAAGGCACCATTAAAGTCACAAGGTTATAAACAATCGCCTTGGTATAGGCGCCTGTCGGAATGACAAACTTTAACATATGGGGATTAGGATCTTGGGGAATGACATATTCGCCTTTATGGGCCAGATGCAGGCGCAGCAACCAAAACAGCGACCAATGACCCGCAAAAGTAAACGTTGCTGTTTGCCCTTCAATGCTTAGTAAAGGCTGAGTTGGGTCTTTTACCGGTTTAATGGCCAAACTTTCAATAAACGGCCAGCGAAAACTAACCTGAATAGGATTGCCATAAATCCATCGTCCCGTTCGTTGTTTGTCATTACGATGAATGCTGGTATCTTCATCGGGTTTAAAAGACCAATCGACAATTAAATCTCCTCCCGATTCACGGGCGCGGTTTGCACGAAAATCCATATTAAATTCAAAGGTTGGAAGGTCTCCCTCGCCTTGTCCTTGTAAATAGTTTTGAAAAAATTCTTTCAAAACCTGCATTTTCTGCAAAAACTCTACCGCAGGCAACGCTGCTGTTCCCAATTGATAAACTTGGTTTATAATTTCTTTGACGGATCCTCCAAATTCATCATACTTCCTAAAGAAGGTTCGAATGTCTTCTGGATCGGCCTCTGCCATGCTAAGGCTTAAGTTACTGCCGACAAAGGGAAATTTATTTTTTAGATTCTGATTAAAATAACGGGCCAATTCCTTATAATGTTCTATGCTAAGTTGGCGTCTTTTAACTTCGGCACGCGATAAGGCTGCCTTTTTTAACTGTCGTACAATTTCTAGGAAATAGTCGCCTGAAGGTTGTTGAATTTCTGCCAAAGAAACAGCTGAGAAAATCGTATTCAAATTATAAGTATTTAAAGACTTAATAATAAAATCCTCTAAAACATTGATGGAATTTCCAGGTTGTTTTTTGGCATAAGCTTCCAGTTGTTCAATAATACGTCGCCAACGGTTCAAAAGGGTTTTATCACCCTCGGCCTCTACCAGGACAGGAGCCGTTAAAAAGGTTACCAACGGTTTCGCATAGTCCAGAGCCATATTTTGCATTTGTTGCCGTTGCAGAGCCAAATAGGTTTTTAAATCTTCTAAATCATTCGCAGAATACCCTGTAAGAGCTGCCCCTGCCTCACCATCCCACCAATTAAAAGTGGTATCATGCATGGCATACGGGGTTAGGTTTTGTAGCATAATTTCAACTTGGGATAATAACCAATAGCTTGTTGATGCCAATAAATCCCGTAATTCTACAAAGGAAAACCCGACAGAATCCTGGTTAAGAATTTCTAAAAGCTTGGCAAATTTGGGGGCAGCCTCGCGCACATCGGCAATTTTAGAACGAAGGACTTCCTCGGCTGCCAATCCTTGAGAAAGATTGGTTGGTACATCAACAAAGCTTTGGGATCGTGCGACCAAATCAATAATGTTGGCCTGCAAACTTTGACGGGCAATTAATTTTAAATTTTCGTGTAGCAAGGGTGGAAAAGCACTGATTTGTTTCATAACAAAATCATCAAATCGTTTGCACATATCATAGGCTAATTGAATTAGCTTTCCGTCCCAATAAATAATTTTTCCAGGAGGTGGTAAGGGGGTAAAAGATCGGCCTGTGGGAGCCACCATATAAGGCTCGGAAAACAGGGCATTTAAGCTTTTTGAAAGGGCAAAGAGTCCTTGAGAAGCAGAATAAGAAGAGGGAGAAGAAGGAACAGTAGGATGATCGGATAGCAGTTGGTTTAAGGGACGTAATTGTTGTTTTAAGGTGTAAAAACCAACGGCTGTTTCATCAACCAAAGTTTGAGTTAACGGTTTTCCAAACAAGGGGAAAGCATCGATTTTATCAAGCAAAGCATCAAATTCTTTGTCAGGATTAAAAAAGTCCTTATCCAGCCAATTTTGTCCCACTTCACCCAGGGTTGGCAAAACTTGACCTAATTCCATGCTGAACTGACGCAAAAATTGAGCATCAGGCAATCGCTGGTTATTCTGTTGGCTGAGCTGCTGTAACAAACCATTCAATCGCCCTGAAAGACTGTAGGGAGTATGAACAGCAAACAAAGCCTCCAAAAAATGGTGATATAAAACCATCAGGGTTTCCTGAGCCATCTGTTGATAAGGTTTTAAATCAATGGGCGGAAAAACTGAATTACTAAGCAAATCTTGAAAGCGGTGATAGTGATCGATAAATTGTTTGGGCAATTGGGCGCCAAAGGTATAGGCCACCAAATCATTAAGATCACGGTAGTTGGGCGCGGTTTTAAGATTGTTAAATTTATCAATTTTTTCCTGAAGGGTTACCATTCCCTCAACATAGCGCCGAAAAAGCTGGTATTCAGGTGTAGCAAGAGGTAGCAACAGTTGCCCAATTGAAGTGGATTGATCTTGTGTAGCGGGACGTAAATGTAAAAGGTCCCGTGCCTTTAACAAAAGGTCAATATAAATGGTGCGAATAATAACCTGCTGATAGGAAATTTTGAGGGTTTTATGCAAATCCTCATGCAAAGGACTGAACCATGAGGCTGGAACAAAAAAGGAAAAAAATTGTGTTTGTTGCAGCTGTTCCATCATTTCAATTAATTCACGGGCATAAACATCAAACAGTTCATTAGAATGGTCAGGTTGATCCAACCGAAGATTGTGCAGGTCGTGAAGTAAACTGTTCATTTTTCCTAAAACAGGCATGATATAATCGCGACTGCGAACAAATTTATCATAAGCATGAAACAAGCCATAACTGCCCAATAGGATGAAAACAGCCATGGCGATTTTGGCGACATTTAAAATACGATTAATGCTGAGCAGTTTGTGAGGTTGGGGAGAGGCTACTCCAGGTTCATGAAAAATTTTTTCTGTTATTAAATCTTCGATAAAAAATATTTTACGTTTAGAAGGCTCTGTCGCGACGGCCATCAACTCTAAATTTGCGGAAGAATCGACCTCTGGTTTTGAATTTTCTGACTTTGCACGAAGAACAAGATCTTCTTTTGCTTCCTCATCCTCTTCTAGGATTCTTAAAGGCGTTATACCGCTGTCACCGCAAAAATAGATTCCCCTTAGACACAGAGCTTGTTGATAGGTATCGCTTTTAAACAAATGGCCAAGATAGATCCCTAAATTGTTTTTGATGGTCATCAGTTCGCTGGGAAAGACAAAAACCCCATCGGCGGTAGCTGTGGCTCCTCCTTCGGCAAAAATCTCTAGCCGCACATGGGAAAGATTTTCTTGGATACTTGAAAAAGCATCCTCAACCCAAGTATGGGTATAGGCTGTACTTAAAGTATAGGGAGACGACCAACCCAACATGTTATGGCGATTTCTTGTTGGAATTTCCGTACAAAAACTTTGAAATCCGGGGATAATGTCGGTTTTTGTGATCAAGATATAAATCGGAACACGCAGCCCCAATCCATTTTGGGCCGCGAGTAATTTTTGCGCCAGATATTCGGCACGACTGCTTAAGGTATCCATGGTCAATTGTTGACGACCATAAAGTTCTGTTGCAGGGATGGTTAAAAGGATCCCATTAAGAGGCCGTGCGGCACGATACCGTGACAGTAAAACAAGCAGGGAACGCCAACCTTTTTCATCCGAGTGTGGCGTTGTTTTGCGTAATAAAAGATCCCCGCGAATGTCCAGGATAACCCCGCGATTTAAAAACCACCAACGACATTCAGGGTTCCCATGGTGAATCCCAAAATCTTGTTGTCCCACAGGTAAATTCAAGTCAGCCCCTTCCATCAAGGTGGTTTTTCCTGAATTCTCTGCCCCTATAAGAAGGTACCAAGGAAGTTGGTACTTATAGTTATAGGTATCCAGAGATTGTTTTAGAAAATCCAGCGCTCGCAAAAAAGAAAGGCTGAGAGAACTGACTTTAACATAGCCTTTTTTAGACAAAAATTCGCTGATCCATCCACCCATAGGAGGCAATTTGTCATTACGGATCTCATCGGAAGCAGGAACAGAGGGCGTTACAGGTTTGGTAGCAGCCCTGCGTAAAGCACGAACGGTTAGACCGATTAGACCAGCCATCATGGCCAATGCTAAAAGAAGCAGGATCGTACTGGCAGCCGGCAACCCCGATAAGGAATGAATCAAGCCATATCCCAACCTTTTTAGGGCATTGAGAATACTATCAAACATAAAAAGGCCGATCTATAACAAGCATCTAAATTTTTATTTTAGGACATGAAGTACCACTTTTACAGCCATTATAGCAAATTTTACTAAAAATGATATATAAGCAAAAAATATAAATAAGGTACTAAGATCTGAAGACGAGACTGAGGCGTTCTTTTATAGGGGGGTCGCTATAAAATCTTGATTTATGGCTTTTTAAGAATTCCTGCTTGACCCAAGGCCCTTGAATCAGCAAATTGCAACATTGCTAGGTGTTGGTACAGAGGATCTTGTGTGATCAGTTCAGCATGAGTTCCCACGGCGCGAATATGCCCTTGCTCTAAAACGATAATTCGATCTGCATTTAAAACTGTGGCCAACCGATGGGCAACAATAATTGTTGTGCGGGTTGACATAAGATGCTTAAGGGCTTTTTGAACGATATCTTCACTGACTGCGTCCAGGGCGTTGGTTGCCTCATCCAACAATAGCACACTGGGATCTCGCAAAATGGCACGGGCAATGGCGATGCGTTGCTTTTGCCCCCCTGACAACCGAACCCCGCGCGTTCCAACTAACGTGTGAATACCATGAGGAAGGGTGGGTAAAAAATCATGAATTTGAACAAACTCAACGGCCTGCCAAACCTCTTGTTCTGTGGCATCAGGTCGACCGTATAAAATATTATCATACACACTTGCCGAAAAAAGCGATGGATCCTGCGCGACCAAACCTATGCGTGTTCTAAGGTCTTTAACATCCACCTCTTTAATGTTGATTCCATCGAAAAAAATACTTCCGCCTTGAGGATCGTAAAAACGCATAAACAAAGAAAACAAGGTACTTTTGCCCGCCCCTGAAGGACCCACAATAGCAATTTTTTCACCCGGAGCAACAGACAAGGTAATATCCTTAAGGGCAGGATGCTCTGGATTGGACGGGTAGGCAAAAGAAACCCCATGCATGGCCACAATCCCCCTGGAAAACTCAGGCAAAGTCCGAGTTGGCGGTACCGCATACAAACAGGGTTTTAACAACAGCAATTCCAAAAGGCGCTCTGCCGCACCCGCAGCCCGTTGCAAATCCCCTAAGATCTCACTAAAAGATCCAAAGGATCCCGCAACAACCACCGCATAAAAGATAAAAGCTGATAACTCACCCGTTGTAATGTGATGATCGGCCACATTGTAGGCACCAACCCATAACACGGCAAGAATTGCTGAAAAAGCCATCGTAATAACAATAACAGCCAAAAAAGAGCGGGCCAAATTCCTTTGGATGGCTGCTTGAAAAGTTTTTTGAGAGTAGTCCTGAAAATGCTTTGAGTCATAAGCTTCATGGGTAAAGGATTGAACCGTACGAATGTTATTCAAGGTTTCATCAATATAACCGCCGATTTCAGCCAACTTATCCTGTGCTAACCTGGAAAAACGACGCACACGTCGACCAAAGGCAATAATAGGAAGAATAACCAAAGGCACAACACTTAAAGAAAGCAGTGTCAACCACGGCGATAATGACACCATCATCATGATCCCCCCCACAAATAACAAAAAATTACGCACAGCTACTGCTGCGGAGGTCCCCAATAAAATTTGAATTAGACTGGTATCGGTTGTGAGGCGAGCAATCAATTCACCAATCCGGATTTGTTCATAAAAACTGATGTCAAGTTTCAGGATGTGATCAAAGACCTGTTGACGAAGATTAGTAACAACACGCTCTCCAATCCAGGTAACATAATAGGTTCGACCAAAACTGGCCAAGGCTAGCAACCCAACCATCAATAATAAGCCGAATAATAAAGAAAAAAGTTGCTTATCGATTTGACCTGTAAACCCATGATCGATCAGTGACCGTACACCCCTGCCGAAGGCCAGCACCATTCCGGCCCCTAAAAATAAAGATAACAACGCCAACAGAACCTGACCACGATAAGGCCTTAAATGACTTTGCAAAAATTTTAGTTGGTATAAGGATTTTATCATAGTGCCCGATTGGCTGGGGCGATCTTGATCAAGAGCTTGGTCGTATTGGCTGGGTTCACGCATTGAGAAAGACGCTTTCCTGAAGATGACATCCTAATAAAGAAAACTCTTTACAAAGAAGAGTGCGAAGAGGAAAGGCTGTGCGTGTGCAAAGCCAATAATTTTGTTGGTAAGAAAAATGGTGTGCGCCCGACAGGGGGGAAGAGACCCATATTTGATCTGTTGTTTTGTGATAGTGCAGAAGATATTCTCCTTGTTGTGTGAGAATCGAAATTCCTTCTGGAAGTTCATCAACTTCAACTTCAGAAAAGCTCATTAAATTGTCTGCCAAAGACACCAAAAACTTTTCAGCTTGCGATTGATGATTCACAACAGCGGCCATGGAAAACTTTCTGAAAAGATGCTGGTGGAGCCGAGGGGAATCGAACCCCTGACCTCTACAATGCCATTGTAGCGCTCTCCCAACTGAGCTACGGCCCCAAAAAACAACCACACTGTAATCGTAAAAGCTGCGTTTGACAAGAAAAAATCAACAGATTATCAATCTCTATGGTGGGAAGTTGATCCTTTAACGGCGTCATGTGCCAGTTTTAAAAAATATTTTTCAAATTAACATTTTGGTAACAATTTTGGGGGTAGGATAAACTTAACCTAGGTGATAGAGAGATCCCTTTCTTGAAAAAAGAACAAAGGGTCATAAGGTAAGTTTTGCTTGTTGCTTCTTGAAAGTGGTGGGTGTAGCCCCCCTCCCGTTTAGGGAGGCAGTGGGCGGGGGGTGGTGAAAAATGAAATTAA
>JAJZHT010000158.1:0-2347 GCA_021804455.1 Pseudomonadota bacterium
ACTCACGCCGAAATACTGCTGGCATAAATCGGACAGTTTGCTCATCTCGCCTGTCAACGCATGATGGGCTAAGAGCGTACAATCCAAGGTTAAGTCAATCCCGGCGGCTTTCAAAAACGTCATCTCAAACACCGCATTATGGGCCACCGCTTTGAGGCGGGACAAAGGTTCTTGAAGAGCAGCCAGTCCCCCTACCTCAAATAAATCAATAATATAAACAGGACCTTCCTGAGGCGATAATTGCAGCAAACGCGCCTTAGCCCCCTCATGTGGAAATAACCCTGTCGTCTCTATATCTAATCCCACACGTTCTCCCTTGGCGACTAAGTCAACCAGAATATCTTGGGCTTCTTCTAGGCTGGTTATAAGGTGATAAGAAATAGCGAGAGGGGAGAGAAGAGAGGCCTGAGCGGGTAGGGGAGTGCTCTGCTGATGTTGATCGTCTTCTTGGGTATCATCGTCACCTCCCTCTTTGTCCTCTAAAGCCCCTTGAGGCTTCCTTATCGGGGCATGATCATTCCAGAAAGGGCGATCCGTAGAAGGAAATTTTCCCGTACGCAAGGGATAAGCGTCCTTCTCTGCTAACGGAAAGGGCGTGGTTGAACCAGCCTTACTATCTTTTTTGTCTTTTTCATCCAAGACAAAAACGGGAAAGGGAAGGAGGGTGTAAAATTCTTTCATCAGAAGACCTCTTTAAGTGGATTGACTTTAAGGTTTTTTTCCAACGGGACCAAACGGTACAGACCTTTAGCGTTTTCTTTAAGATACCCAAGCTCCTGGAGCTTAATCAGGAGAGGATCAAGAGCAGCAGCTTTTCGCAGCTTATTGGGTCCGTTTTGGAGAACATACCTGCGCTGGAAAAAATCATCAGGAAATTTCTTGTACAACCAAGCGAGCAGGAGGGCTTCGTCTGTTTCTTTTTCAGCACTGCGGATAAAAAGATGTTCGCTGATGTAGAAGTTCACCAAATGAATCGCTGTTATAAGACTCTCGACCGTTATTTCCTCAGCTTGGTGGTTTTCAAAAAGGGTAAGGGTGGTGGCAATACGAAGCACGTGTTCTTGGGACTTGCTGACAAAGTCTTTAATGTCATAGAAAACCCCGCCTAAGGTGATCTTGCTTTCTCCATAAGCATAGAAGTCGCGTAAAAGAGACAAAGCCTCTGACGACCGACAGACCATCTCTCTGAGCTTTAAGCCCGAAGCAGGATCGCCTTGGGGGTCGCCATTCTCAAGATCAGGTTTGTTGAATTGGATCAAGGTATAAAGATAGAAAAGGGTGTCAAAAAAAGGCTCTAAGCGTTTTAAGTGGTCTTGGGCTTCTTCAGGTTCAATCCAAAGTCGAGTCCCCGCCAACGGTTTAGGTGCTGCCAGAAGCACACGAGAAAGGAAACCCTGTCTTTCAGCGACGCCATGCCCTATAAATCCTTCAAAAACATTGCATTGAACGCTGATATGCAGGTTTAAACGTTGATCTTTGAGAAAGAGAAGTTCACTGTCTTTTCTCACTTGGTCAATAGGCGCACCATCCCAGAGGCGAGAAAGCTTGGCTAATGTTTTGAGATGATTATCTTTGTTGTTAGCATGGCTGCCAAAGAACTCCCCGCCTTCGGATGTGGATAACATCACAAAAGGATAGCCGTTATAAAAAAGCTTAATCAGTCCTTCCATCGTTGGATCAGCGGTGACCAGGATAGGGTATCTTGGCTCACGGGGTTCTTTGAGTTGATCCAACAGGGTACTTTTTTCATCAGATGTTAGCTTTTTAAAATCTTTATCGTTGAAAAGGCTTTTCCTTTCGACTTCGTAAGCCGCTTTTTGCCTTTTGTAGTGCTCATTTTTCTTGGCATAATGGGTCAATAAATGGTCTTGATACTTCGCTGTGGCTTTGAGAGCATCATCATCCGCCCGGGTTTTCCGTTCCCCTGAATCCGCGATGCTCATCAAAAAACAAGACAATGGTTTCACTTGTCCATGCGGTAACTTGATAACGGCCAGGGCTTGAGTGGCATGGTTCATTGCGGAAAATAAAGAGGCAAAACAGATTTCTAAAGGGGCCTGACTGGCTCCATGCAAGGCCAAGACATAAGCTTTCAAATTTCTGTCTAAAGCTTCGATAGGGAAAGGCAATCTTTCGAGTTTCTCTCCTAAAGGTTGTGGTAAGCTAGGGGCATAAGAGGGGCTTTGATGTAGACTCGTCTCAAAATCTTCGCTATGGTTATGAAGTAGGGTCATTCGGACCTCTATAAAAAAGTAAGTCGTTAAAATCGTTCAATCGATGAGGAGGCTGAAGGATGCGTACCGTGCGTCCTTCAGCCCAAGCTTTTTCTGCCAACGTCATAGCGCCT
>JAJZHT010000158.1:2357-2861 GCA_021804455.1 Pseudomonadota bacterium
ATATAAAGGGTTTGAGCTAAAGGCAAAGGGGGAAGAATCACCTGCGCCATATTCTGGCTCGAGAGAGCCGCCCACGTGGGCTTTTTCAGCATGATATGGAGGGTTAAGCTTGTTTCCAGACCTTCCGCAATCATTAACTCTTGACCAGGCGGAGCGAGACGAACGGCACCTCCTCGTACCTGTCCTAGCATCATTTTTGGCGTGTCTACAGGGGCTTTCCCTTTGCCATCAAGGCTTAGAAAGGTTCGATGAATCGCTGTAACCTGGCGACAGGGATAAACCGTCACAGCGGCTAGTAAGCAAGGGAATACCTTTCCTGTAGGGGAATGCTTTGCCGAGGGTAAGTATCGCAGGGTTGGAGGTATGGCCTCTAACAGATCAGCGAGACGGGTTTGCAGATAAACGTGACCTAACGTTCCTTCCAGCGGCACAGATTGGTGCCATAGCTGACGACTATAAGGATTCACACCTTCTTTAGGAGAGGGGAGAGGCAAACGGTGCTCA
>JAJZHT010000159.1 GCA_021804455.1 Pseudomonadota bacterium
CCCTTTTGTTCTTGTTTCAAAAAGGGGTTTCTCTATCACCTAGGTTATTCCGTATAATATCTTTAAATCCTTACCAAAACGTTAATTGCTGAAAACATTTTTTAAGATGGTCACAACGTATCCAGGACCGCGGCACCTTTATATAACAACGGTTCTTGACAACAGAGGGCAGTATAGTAAGGTAGACTTTATTAAAAATTTTGGCTTTACACCTTAAGGTTATGAATTTATTTCATATTTTCCATCACTTTATTATCAAGACGTTAGAAAGCTTAGATTTAGTATCAGGCCCTAACGTGCCCTTTGATTGGCAAAAGAAAATAACCGTTGAACCGGCTCGTGAATCTCACCATGGTGATTTGGCAACCAATGCAGCTATGGTTTTGGCCAAACCCTTAGGTCAATCTCCCAAAATTTTGGCCCAAAATCTGGCAAATCACCTTATACAAAATCCTCATATTTTAAAGGCGGAGGTGGCAGGGCCAGGTTTTATCAATCTATTTTTAGACCCCGATTTTTGGCGCCAACAGCTCAAAAATATCCTAGAACAAGGTGTCCATTATGGGGATTCAACGATGGGACAGGGGAAAACAGTCAATGTTGAATTTGTTTCCGCCAACCCTACGGGGCCCCTTCATGCTGGCCATGGGCGTAATGCCGTATTAGGGGATACCATCGCAGCTTTGTTATCCAAAGTTGGCTATAGGGTATGCCGGGAATACTATGTGAATGATGCAGGTGGGCAAATTCAGGCCTTAGGAAAATCTGTTTATCTTCGCTATCGTCAGGCTTGTGGAGAGCCCATCCGCGATCAGGATTTTGGGACCGATATGTATGCTGCCGATTATTTGATCCCGTTAGCTGAAAAAATTTTTAAAAAAGAGGGTAAGGATTGGTTAAACCAGCCTGAGGAAAAATGGATGCCTGCTTTTTGTCAACAGGCTGTGTCCGAGATGTTGGACCTTATCCGCCAAGATCTGCAAGATCTAGGGATTCAAATGGATGTTTATACTTCTGAAAAACAGTTGGTTGAAGAGAAACAAGTTGAGAAAACGTTGGCCCTTTTGGAACAACGAGGGGATATTTATCAAGGTGTTTTAAATCCTCCCAAAGGTCATACTATCGAGGACTGGGAACCGCGCCCTCAAACTTTATTCCGTGCCACTCATTACGGTGATGATGTAGATCGGCCTTTGCGTAAATCTGATGAATCATGGACCTATTTTGCTGGAGACGTTGCCTATCACGCCTATAAATATCATAGGGGTTTTTCTCACATGATTAATATTTTTGGTGCTGACCACAGTGGTTATGTCAAAAGGTTGCAGTCTGCTGTTCAGGCTATCACCGAGGATCAGGTTTCCTTCGAAATTAAAGTTTGCCAAATGGTTAATTTCCTGGATAAAGGCGTTCCTGTTCGTATGTCAAAACGGGCTGGAACCTTCATTACCTTAAGGGACGTTATCGATCGTGTGGGTAAAGATGCAACGCGTTTTATGATGGTATGTCGTCATCAAGATATGCCCATTGACTTTGATTTTAGTAAAGTGATCGAACAAAACAGAGAAAACCCTATTTTTTATATTCAATATGCTCATGCTCGAATTCACTCTGTTTTACGACATAGCCAGGAAATTTTCCCCGATTTAAATCTTGAAAACCTAAGCCAAATCTCTCTAGACATCTTGACCGATGAACATGAATTGTCGATGATCAAGATATTGGTTCATTGGCCTCGTCAAGTGGAAATTGCAGCACAAATGCGTGAACCTCACCGTATTGCTAACTTTCTCTATGACGTAGCCGCCACTTTTCATAGTTTGTGGAACAAGGGTAAGGAGCACATGCACCTCAGATTTATTGATCCCCATAATTTGGAACAAACCAAGGCCCGTTTAGCTTTGATTATGGCAACAGCCTTTGTTTTGGCAAGTGGCCTTAAGGTTTTGGGGATTACCCCCATAGAGGAGATGAGATAATGGCACGTTTTTTTGGCCGACGTAGAAATCAGGCAGAGGAAGATTTCCGCCGCTTTGAACAAGAAATTTATTTAAGTTCGTCTTCTCATTCTCCATCACAAGGGCATTATCAACCTGAAGAAGAACCCTTTTTTGGTCCTACAGCCTCTGGGCCTGTTTTATCACCCCATCCTCAACATTTTTCACAAGGGGATTATCATCCCAATTTAAGAGGGGCGTCTTCTTCACACCCTTCTGGTTTAGCATCCCCCTCTTTCCATGCGAAACAAAATACCTCCCCCTATCTTGAAAACCATCAAAGGCATTCTTATCCAAAGGGATATTACCCTTCCTCGGATCAAGGGGAATTAAAGGGGCTTGGTTTTTGGCAGGGGGAACAGAATGAAGCTCATGAAGACCATCCTGATTCCTGGGGCGAATCAACATCGCCTTTTAAATTTGTTTTTGCCTTGGCGGGATTGGTGGCGATGCTAACCATTATTTGGTTTGGGTATCGTTGGCTTAGTCAATCTCATTCCGAGGGGATTCCTCTTATTCAGGCTGAATCCAGTCCTTTTAAAGTGAGGCCTGAAAATCCAGGCGGGGCTGTTATTCCCTATCAAGATAAGTTGATTTATGGGCGCATCAGTCCAGAGTCTGAAGCCCCTGTAGAGCGGCTTTTGCCTCCTCCCGAACAGCCTGCGCCTTTACCAGAACATCAACTTTATCAACAAAACTATCAAGGGCAAGCTCAGGTTCAACAACAATCCGTCCCCTCTCCTTCTGCCCATGCTCAACAACCCCCTTACCCTTCGGATCAGCCAATGGCTTATCCTCAAGGAGGGGTTGTACACCCTGGAACACCTCCTATCTATCCGGCTTCACCTCAGACACCCTCCTCTC
>JAJZHT010000026.1 GCA_021804455.1 Pseudomonadota bacterium
AAGAAACATCTTAAAACAGGGTTGCGCACCCAACTTCGTTTGGGTGTGGCTTACCACCTGAAAACAGTTTACATCACAAAATCTTAAAAAAGGGTTAAGAAGGCACACTGATTCCTTTTTTAAGAGGATTTCAAAAAAGTCCCAATCCTAAGCCCTACTGTCGGTTTTTTACTTGATATAGCTAGCTCCCTCTAAAAGGACCCCATCGTCCTTGGTCTCTGATCTTCGACCGCTTAACTCCCCTGTAAAGGGGACTCTCTATGAACGTCGCGTCTCAAGAGGCGCCTCCCTTATCCTCTTTTTTATTGATTCAACCCTAACCCATTCAGCATAGTGACTTAATCCAACATTATGCTCCCTGTTTTAAGTAGGTAAAGAAAATGTCTAAAACTCAGATAATTACATTGAAAAGGGATCAATTTTGTTTGAAAGCCTCTGTGTTAGGGAATGGACCTGTGGCTCTTGCAATCGGCAGTCATACGTATTACCCACGTACATTTTCTGAACTCTTAACGACTAAATTAAAATTGGTTTGTGCTGATACTCGTGGATTTGTTACAAGGAATTCACAACACCGCAAAGACGATTTTACGCTTGATAATATTGTCGTGGACACGGAAATAATTCGCAAATCGATTCAAACCGATAAAGTCATCATTATCGGTCATTCAATCCATGCTTTTATGGCCCTTGAATACGCTCAAAGATTTCCTGATGCAGTCAGTCACCTCGTCCTTATTGCCTCAAGCCCTATAGGAGGTTCTGACATTTACAAAGAAGCCGATCGATATTTTGAAGAGTCTGTGTGTCCTGAGAGAAAAGCCGCATTCGCTGCAAAGATGCGTAACCTTACAGAAAACACCCATCCATCTTTTATAGAACGCATGATCGCCTTTGGACCAAGGCTTTGGTACAATTATTTGTTTGATGCTTCTCCCCTTTGGAAAAACGTGGAGGTTAATACAATCGGCGCCGATATTATATGGGGTTCTATGTTTGCCAACTACAACACAGAAAAAGCATTAAAAACAGTTCAATGCCCTATACTCCTTGCTCTGGGAAGATACGATTATTTTAACCCCCCTCATTTATGGGAAAAATATCGTGATCATGCTTTAGATCTTACAATTCGGATTTTTGAAAAAAGCAGCCACACTCCCCAACTTGAGGAACCAAAAAATTTTGACGATGAACTTTTAAAATGGTTGGAACAAAAAATATAATGGTCGGAACGGCGGGATTTGAACCCACGACCCCTATCCCCCCAGAATAGTGCGCTACCAGGCTGCGCTACGTTCCGACTCTGGAAAAGACTATAACCTCAACACCTCAGAAAGGCAATGCAAAAGCGTTTTCGTATAGAATTATAAAGTGACATTACCTCACAAAAAACGATTTTAAAGCTTGACACGGAAATATGATCCTTCAAAATACGGAACTATCTGTTTTGATAGATTTTTCTGGTTAATTCATTTAGGAACTTGCATCTTGAGCAAAAATGTTGTCGTCGTTGAATCACCAGCCAAAGCGAAAACCATTAATCGCTATTTGGGAAAAGATTTTTTGGTTTTGGCAAGTTATGGCCATATTCGGGATTTAGCAGCCCGTAATGGTTCTGTAAACCCAGAGGATCACTTTGCAATGACCTGGGAAACCAGTGAAAAATCAGAAAAACAAATCCGTGAAATTATCCAGGCCGTTAAGGGGGCGGATTGTCTTTACCTCGCCACCGACCCTGACAGAGAAGGAGAGGCTATATCCTGGCATGTTCAAAAAGTTCTAGAAGAAAGAAAGGCCTTAAAAGGAACACAGATCCAAAGGATTGTTTTTCATGAAATTACTCAATCGGCTATTAAGCAGGCTCTCGAAAACCCAAGGCAAATTAACGTATCGTTGGTTGAGGCTTATCTAGCCCGACGGGCCTTGGATTATTTGGTGGGATTCACATTATCGCCCGTATTGTGGCGTAAATTACCTGGTTCACGATCAGCCGGTCGTGTGCAATCTGTTGCTTTACGATTAATTGTGGATCGCGAACAAGAGATAGAAACATTTAAAAGTCAGGAATATTGGACCATCTCTGCCTTGTTGTTAACACCACGTTCTCACATTTTTACAGCACGATTAACTCATTTTGATGGGAAAAAGCTGGAAAAATTTGATATCCCCAACCAAAAAACAGCGGAAACGCTTGTGGCAACCCTTATGCCTCAACCACTTCAAGTCCTTGATATTGAAAAGAAACAGGTTAAACGGCATCCCGCGGCTCCTTTTATTACCTCAACCCTTCAGCAGGAAGCATCACGAAAACTCGGTTTTGGTACCAGTCGCACCATGCAACTTGCCCAGCGCTTGTATGAGGGGGTAGAAATAGCCGGAGAGGTTACCGGCCTTATTACCTATATGCGTACTGACAGTGTAGCCTTATCGGCAGAAGCGGTGCAACAGGCAAGAGAGTTTCTTTTAAAAGCCTATGGTAAAGAATATGTCCCCCACCAACCACGGCAGTTTAAGAATAAAGCCAAAAATGCCCAAGAAGCTCATGAAGCCATTCGTCCCACCACTTTATCACGCCATCCCCAGGAAGTTGCAGCCTATTTAGACGAGGCGCAATACAAGCTGTATGATTTGATTTGGAAAAGAACCCTGGCTTCCCAAATGGAAAGCGCCGTATTTGATCAGGTCAGTGTGGATATCGGTAATCAAGATCACACGACCCTCTTTCGTGCAACAGGCTCTACCCAGGCTTTTGATGGCTTTTTAAAACTTTATCAAGAAGGCACCGATGAGGAAACAGAGCCCCATGTTGAGGGTGAAAACCTTTTACCTGTTTTGAACCTCAAAGAGCCCATAGAAAAACAATCTATGACTCCAGAACAACATTTTACTCAGCCTCCTCCCCGCTACAGCGAGGCCAGTTTGGTTAAAAAACTTGAAGAGTTAGGGATTGGTCGCCCGTCCACGTATGCTTCTTTGATTCAGGTTCTTCAAGATCGTCATTATGTTCGGTTAGAAAAGAAACAATTCATTCCTGAAGATCGTGGCCGTTTAGTTACTTCTTTCCTGGTACATTTTTTCAAAAAATATGTTGAGTATGATTTTACGGCCCATTTGGAGGAGCAATTAGATGAAATTTCTTCTGGACAACAATCGTGGGAAGAGGTTATGCAAACCTTTTGGCGCGATTTTTACCAAACTGTTGAAGATACCCAACCTTTAAGAGTTACAGAAGTCATTGAGAAATTAGAACAAGACCTCAGTCACTATTTATTTCAAGACCTGCCAAAAGAACAACGCATTTGTCCCAGTTGCCAGCAAGGGCATGTTAGCTTAAAACTGGGGAAATTTGGCGCTTTTTTGGGTTGTTCTCGTTATCCTGAATGTCGATACACCCGTCCTTTAGGCCAACCTGAGTCAGACAATCATGCTTCCTTCGATCCAAATGAGCCTCTTATTTTGGGAACAGATCCTGAAACAGGAGAAGAGGTGACTCTTCGTAAGGGGCCATACGGTCCCTATGTTCAATGGGAAGGATCTGAGGCACTGAAGAATCAAGACGAGGATCAAGAGACCTTGGGAAAAACCAAGAAAAAAAAACGTGTTACGAAATCCAAACCCAAACGGGTTTCCATCCCCTCAGGTTTTAAATTCGAGGACGTTACATTGGCTGTGGCTTTAAAATTAAAAGAATTGCCGAAACAAATCGGTCTTCACCCTGAGACATCGGTTCCTGTTTCTTTGGGAATTGGCCGATTTGGTCCTTATGTTAAGTATGGCGACCAATTCGTTTCTGTACCAAAATCTGATAATATTCTGGACCTTAGTCTTGATCGGGCCTGTGAAATTATTCAACAAAAGGCCAGCAAACCGAAACGGGTTTCTAAAGCTTCTTCTTCAACGGTGAAAAAGAAGAAAAAAACTTCCTAACTTGATTTTCAAGATTTAGAGCGCACCAAACCTTACTTTCTTGTTAAATGGGGTCTAAATATTAAGAAGAAAATTTTCATAAGGGATCAAGCAACTTCAAAAAACCTAGCAATCTTATCACAATCACCATATAATAGGAAAGTTTTTTTACTGTTGTTGGAGTGTCTAAGATGATTTTTCCACTCAAAATTGTAGGTTTGGTTTTAGGATTAACGTTGGTCACAGCCCATGCGGCTGATTCCGACTATTGGCAACATTTTGAAAAGGAAAATAGCCAAAACGGCACTACCTTGATGCAGCATATCCAAAATTTGTCTGTCATCACAGAAAATGAGGTTAAGAATCAGTACAATAAAGAGGCCTTAGCCTATTTTCTTGCCACAGGAGGGAAAAAGGGTTTCCGTAAACAGCCCGCCACACAAGGGGAAAGAGAAACGTTGGTTAAAGCACTGGTAACATTAACCCACTTACATCGTAGCTCTGAGCAAAAGAAAGGGAAAGGAAGATTCCATTTTCTTAATCTGGTTGAGACTCGACAGCAGTATGGTTTAGAATCTAAAGATTCCAAGATCCAAAGCCATCTAGACCAAGCCCATGCCATCATTACCCATACTTTGTTGGCAAAAGCTTATATTGACCTCAGTTCGGTGCAACGTGATGATAAGCCCAAAATTCAAGCAACCGTAAGAGGTTCTTATCTAGGCCCTGTTTTCAAAACCCACACCCTTTCAAACACGGATGAAAATCAAACTCATTGGTTTACTCAATTTATCAACGATATGAAAGAAAAAGAGATTGACCTTATTGTGAAAACATCTTTAAAAAGCCAACACACCATAGACCAAGTGCAGCTTCAACAAATTCAAAATTTTTTAAGAGGAATTCTCACACCCCCTGAAACAAAGGAAGGAAAATTTTTTGTGGGGCTTTTTAAATATGCTGTGGAAGGTGCCCTAAATAAGACCCAAGAATTTTAAAACTTTAAACGCCAAAGGTTAGGCTGCGATTCTTTCAATCATGGCCCCGCAGGCTCCTAATTTTTGCTCTAAATTTTCATAACCGCGATCCAGGTGATAGACACGATTGACGATGGTCTCTCCCTGAGCGGCCAGTCCAGCCAATACCAAACAAACAGACGCACGCAAGTCTGTTGCCATAACTTCCGCTCCACTTAAACTTTTAACCCCTCTAACCAGAGCGGAGGCATTATGAACTGTGATATGGGCCCCCATACGACACAGCTCTGGCACATGCATAAAACGATTTTCAAAAATTGTTTCCGTAATCATGGAGGCACCCTGACAAACACTCATCACGGCCATGATTTGGGCCTGCAGGTCTGTTGCAAAACCAGGGTAAGGTTCTGTCATGATGTCCACCCCTTGGATAGGAATCGTCGGTGCTCGCACTCTTAATCCTTGCTCTGTTGCCTCAAGAGAGGCCCCTGCTTGTTTTAAAGTACCAGCAACTTGGGCAATTAGATCAACGGACGTATGGGTTAATTCTAACTCTCCTCCTGTGATGACAGCCGCCATCGCGTAGGTTCCTGTTTCAATACGATCTGCAACAACACAGTGTTGGGCCGAATGTAACCCTTCAACCCCTTGAATGGTGATAGTATCGGTGCCCGCACCTGTAATCTGGGCCCCCATCGCATTCAGACAGTTCGCCAAATCAATAATTTCGGGTTCTCGGGCGGCGTTAATAAGGCGTGTTTTCCCCCTGGCAAGGGTTGCTGCCATCATTAAATTCTCGGTTGCTGTAACACTGATTAACGGCATGGTGATATCAGCCCCCGTAAGGCCTTGAGGGGCTTGGGCATGGATATAACCTTCGGTTAAGTCAATATGGGCCCCTAATTGCCTTAGCCCGTTTATGTGAATATCAACCGGACGCGTACCAATGGAACACCCCCCGGGCAAAGAAACCTTGGCCTGTCCTGTGCGCGCCACTAAGGGGCCCAGGACCAAAATTGAGGCTCGCATTTTTCTGACTAAATCATAGGGAGCAACCGTATTCGTAATATCCTTAGCCCATAACTCAAAGCGATCCTGTTCTGTGTCAATCTGAACGCCATGTTGATCTAACAACAACGTCATGGACTGAATATCGCTGAGTTTTGGAACATTGGTTAGGGTTAATTTCTGATCGGTTAGTAAACAAGCCGCCATTAAAGGAAGGGCAGCATTTTTAGCGCCGCTGATACGGATCTGACCATGAAGGGGCACACCGCCCACAATACGAATTTTTGCCAGTGACATTATGAATTAGTACCTATTTTCAGTTTAAAGCTTTGGTAAGGTTACGCCTGTTTGTCCCATGTATTTTCCCATTCGATCACGATAAGAAACTTCACAAGCGTGATCTGATCGGAAAAACAAAAATTGACAAACACCTTCGTTCGCGTAAATTTTAGCCGGAAGGGGTGTTGTATTGGAAAACTCTAGGGTAACATGCCCTTCCCATTCCGGTTCCAGGGGGGTTACATTAACGATAATACCACAACGGGCATAAGTTGATTTACCAAGACAAACGACTAATACATCCCTGGGAATTCTAAAATATTCCACCGTTCTGCCCAAAACAAAGCTATTCGGAGGGATAATACAAACATCAGCCTCCCGATGAACCAAACTGGTATCAGAAAAATTCTTAGGATCTACCAAAGCATTGTCAACATTGGTAAAAATCTTAAATTCGGTGGCTACCCGCGCATCATAACCATAAGATGACAAGCCATAGGAAATAACTCCCTGACGTTTTTGAGATTCTACAAAAGGTTCAATCATTCGATTGTTAAGAGCTTGCTCACGAATCCAGCGATCCGATTGTATGGACATAATGCTTTCAACTTGGCTAAAAGATTTTATGTTTAATAAAGCCGAACTTGATAAATTCTACAATAAAAATATCTTGCTTACCCTTGATCACTTCGGATGCAAGATTCCACAATTTTTACCATGCAGTTAAAATTTTAGACCCACCCCTAGGCTCCGGGGCCTTTCCATCTTGTTATATGCCATAAAAAGTTTTGCAAAATAAGCGAAATAGTGAATCTAGGCTTGATAAAATCTGTGTTTTATCGTACTCAAGCAGTATTACTTATATTTCAAGGATCTATCATGAAACGTAAATTGATCGCCGGGGTTCTGGTGGCCGCAGCTGCGTCGGTTGCTTGGTTTGTATTTTTTAACCATTCCAAACCCTCAGCTGAGCAATCAAAAACGACAGAACACTCGGCTCCTACGACAGAGAATACAGCGTCTCAAGAGGATGGCAAACTGTCGCCAGCATCTTCTCAATCTGCACCTGAGAATTCTAACGATCCCGATGCTCAAAAAACGGTGGCTGAATTTTCAACAGGTGAAAAGGTTAACTTGAAACAAGTAAAAGATCTTTTTTCATCTTTGCCCTCTCAACTGCAACAAGTGGGTCTCGAGAAGATTTATGAGGCCCTTTTGGGTCGTTTGATTGATGCTAAGCTCTTGTTAACAGCCGCTCATCAAGCGGGTATCGATCAAAATCCCGATGTTCTTAAAAAAATTAGTGAAGCGCAAGAAGCCTTGGTTCAAAAAGCTTATCTTGATCAAGAAATCGCCAAACTTATCAACGACGAGATTTTG
This sequence comes from Pseudomonadota bacterium, assembly GCA_021804455.1. Lineage (GTDB taxonomy): Bacteria > Pseudomonadota > Alphaproteobacteria > Paracaedibacterales > CAIULA01 > Finniella. The sequence goes on from JAJZHT010000026.1 coordinate 7,551, forward strand.
CAAAAAAAATATCAAGAGTTGCTTAAAATGATGCCCCAGGGGCAAATCGAAGTAAAGCTAAGCCATATCCTGCTTAAAACGAAAGAAGAAGCCGAAGAAGTTTTAAAGCAGATCAAGGCTGGTAAAAGTTTTGATGACTTGGTTAAAGAAAAATCTGTTGATGCAGAATCAAAACAAAAAGGCGGCGATTTAGGTTATGTTCGTAAAGATGATCTGCCTAAAGATTTCAGCGACCCTGTCTTTAAAGCAGCCAAAGGTTCGATTGTCACAGAAGCTTTAAAAATTGGTGATGTTGGTTACAGTATTATCCGTGTGGATGATAAACGCCCTGTGGAGCCCCCAAAATTTGAAAAAGTTCGTGATGATATTTATAAGGCTATCAGCCCAGAATACGCTGTTAAAGTCATTGAGAAAATGCGTCAAGACAGCGGCGTTAAGAAAATCGGTCTGGACGGCAAACCTTTGGTTGAAAAAACTCCCGAGCAAAAGAAAGCTGAAGCCGAGGCTGAGGCTAAAGAGGAAAATAAAAACGAACAGTCTGCCGTTGATATTAAATCATTAAAGGATGACATGGTAGTAGCGGAATTTCCTAACGGCGATAAAGTTACACTTGCCGAATTGAAAGAAAGCATTTCGACATTACCTCCTCAATTGAAAGAAGTTCCCTTTGATAAGGTCTTTGAGCCCTTGTTGAATCGTATTGTAGATATGAAATTGATTTCTTCCGAGGCCCGTAAAGCAGGCATGGATAAAGATCCGGCTGTTCTTAAAAGAATGGCTGATGCTAAGGAAGCTTTAATCCAAAAGTTTTACCTGGAGCAAGAAGTCGCTAAATTGATCACACCCACTATGATCAATGAAAAATACCAACAGCTTATGAAGATGATGCCTAAGAATGAGATGGAAATCCGCTTACGTCACATCTTGGTCAAAACAAAAGAAGAAGCTGAAAAGATTCTGAAAGCTTTGAAATCAGGGGCTAACTTTGAAGAGATGGCGAAGTCCAGTTCTCTTGACGAACAAAGCAAGGTTAATGGTGGTGACCTGGGATATGTTCGTCGCGCCGATTTGCCGAAAGAATTTGCTGAGGTTGTCTTCAAAGCTCCTAAAGCAACTTTGCTTTCTGAACCCGTTCATGTGGGTGATATGGGGTACAGTATTGTGCGCGTTGAAGATAAACGCCCGATTGAGCCTCCTAAAGTTCAAGAAGTCGAGGGTGAACTCAGAAAAGTTTTGGCTGCTGAACAAAGCATTAAAGTTCTGGAGAAACTGCGTCAAGGTGCATCGGTTAAGAAATTTGATATGAATGGACAACCTCTGCCTGATAAACCGGCCGAGCCAGCAAAAGCTGCTTCTGGACCAGAGGCATCCCCCGGTTCTTCCTCTGATCAGCCTAAACCCGCTGAGGAAAAGGATACAAAAAAGGTTGAAAATACCTCTAAAAAGGAAAGTCCTGCTTCCTAAACTTGTTCGCTTTTAAGAGGGAGGAACTTTAAAGTTTTGTTGAAGAGCGCTCTTTAAGGAGGGTTTTAACAACAAGACTTTCGTTCCTCCCTTTCTTCATGTTCAAAACAGAGTTTTTTATGTCCCGCGATATTTACCAAGAATCCCTGACTTACCATCGTCGTAAACCTTATGGAAAACTAGCAATTATCCCTACCAAGCCCCTTGCCGATCGTCATGATTTGGCGCTTGCTTATTCCCCAGGTGTTGCTGAGCCCTGCCGCGCTATTCAAGAAGACGCTTCTCAGGTGGCCCAATTAACAGCGCGTTCTAACTTGATTGCGGTCATTTCCAATGGCACAGCCGTTTTGGGATTGGGCAATATTGGTCCTTTAGCTGCCAAACCCGTTATGGAGGGAAAAGCCGTTCTTTTCAAGAAATTCGCAGGAATTGATGCATTTGATATTGAAATTGATGAAACAGACCCTGATAAGTTGGTGGAGATTATCGCAGCCTTGGAACCCACTTTTGGGGGAATTAATCTGGAGGACATTAAAGCTCCGGAATGCTTTTACATCGAAGAGAAATTAAAGCAAAAACTTAAGATTCCCGTATTTCATGATGACCAGCATGGTACAGCCATTACGGTTGGTGCGGCCATTTTGAACGGTTTGACATTATTAGGTAAACAAATTGATCAGGTTCGTCTTGTAACCTCGGGAGCGGGGGCCGCTGCTTTGGCATGTCTGGATCTACTAGTCGATATGGGCATGAGGCGGGAAAACATCACCCTTTGTGATACCAAAGGTGTTGTTTTTGAGGGTCGCGAAGATCTCAAACAGGATGCGAAAAGTCGCTATGCGCAAAAGACATCCGATCGTCACCTAGGCCAAGCCATTGAGGGCGCAGATATTTTCCTGGGTCTTTCCGTTGCAGGCGTCTTAAAGGAAGAAATGGTGGCTAAAATGGCCCCGAAACCTCTAATCTTGGCTTTGGCTAATCCTGATCCTGAAATTATGCCACCTTTGGTTAAAACCGTTCGTGATGACGCCATTGTTGCCACGGGACGCTCTGATTTTCCCAATCAAGTGAACAATGCCATTTGTTTCCCTTATATATTCAGAGGAGCCTTAGATGTAGGGGCAACAACCATTAATCAGGAAATGAAAATTGCCTGCGTGAAGGCGATTGCCAAGCTTGCCCAAGCTGAAAGTTCGGATATCGTCTCGAACGCCTATGGCGGTGAAATTCACCGCTTTGGCCCTGATTTTATTATACCCAAACCTTTTGATCCCCGTTTGTTTGTGGAACTGGCTATGGTTGTGGCTCAGGCTGCCATGGATACAGGGGTTGCAACACGCCCTATTGAGGATATGGCAGCGTATCGGGAAGAACTTCAGTCTTTCATATATGGGTCCAGTTTGGTCATGCGTCCCATCTTCGCCAAGGCCAAACAAAAACCGTCCCATCCGGTGCGTATTGCGTTTGCCGAGGGTGAAGAGGAACGGGTATTGCAAGCTGTACAAACGTTGGTTGATGAAGAAATCGGTTATCCGATTTTAGTGGGAAGACCTGAAATTATTCAGCGCCGGATTACAGCCTTAGGATTACGCCTTGAGCAAGGAACGGATTACGATGTGGTGGATCCCAACCATGATACACGTTACCATCAGTATTGGACAACCTACCATCGTCTAACCGCACGACGAGGCATCTCCCCCGACGTTGCCAAGACTTTGGTTCGCACCAATACGACCATTATTGCAGCTCTTATGGTGCACCTTGGGGATGCTGACACCTTAATTTGCGGAGTTATTGGGCGTTATATCGAACACTTCCGTCACCTGCAACAAATTTTGGGGGTTCATCCACAATTTAATCAATGTGCTGCCTTGTGCGCTTTGGTAAGGGATCATCAGCCCCTCTTTATATGCGATCCTTATGTCAATCTTGACCCTACAGCCGAACAGTTGCTGGAGATGACCTTATTATCGGCCCAACAAGTTCGCCGGTTTGGACTGTCGCCTAAAATAGCCTTGGTTTCTCATTCTAATTTTGGATCGTCCCGCAGTGATTCGGCACGCAAAATGCAAACGGTTTTGCAGTTGGTACGCCAAGCGGCTCCTGATCTGGAGATAGAAGGGGAAATGCACGCTGATGCGGCTTTGTGCCCTGAAATTCGTCAAAAATTGTTTCCAGACTCTTATCTGAAAGGAGCTGCAAACCTCTTAATCATGCCCAATATTGAGGCTGCTAATATTGCCTATAACCTGGCGCGGGGCTTGGGCAATGAAATGATTATTGGACCCATTTTAATGGGTATTCGTGGAAGCGCCCAGATTGTAACCACCACCACAACGGTTCGGGGCATTATCGACATGACAGCTTTGGCTTTGGTGGATGCTTTGGAACAAGGAAAATTTTAATTTTTGTTGCATATAAGGCACAGTACTCTTTTTTTTCCTTTTTTTAGACCCTTAAAAATTGAAAAAGCAAAGAATTAAAAGTACTTTTACTTCAAATATTTAGATAGGAATATTATTTATGAAAAAAATAAGTTTAGTTTTATTGAGTTCTTTGGCTCTCGGTTCTGCTGTACATGCCAGTTCCTTTAACGGTTTTTATCTGGGTGGACAATTAGTCGTAACA
>JAJZHT010000160.1:0-758 GCA_021804455.1 Pseudomonadota bacterium
ACAGCCCGATTGTTAGGGATCGTGGGATTAGGATTGCTTTTACTCTATCCCTTTATGAAACGTCTGATTTATTGGCCACAATTGATACTAGGGTTGGCGTTTAATTTAGGGATCTTAATAGTCTGCACCGATGCCAATCCCAGCTTCTTAAAAAACCCAAAAGTTTGGGTATTGTACGGAGTGGGAATTTTATGGACGTTGGCCTATGATACAATTTATGCCTTTCAGGATATTCAAGACGATATAAAGTTGGGACTAAAATCCACCGCTATCCTTTTTCAAAGAAACCCCTACCGTTTACCCCTTTTCAGTTATGGAGGCATGGTGATTGGTTTGGTCATTTTGGGTTCTTTGATGTCGTGTGGAAAGACCTATTTTATTGAAGTATTTCTTGTTTTTTTATTAGGCGGTGGCTATTGGGTGCGGTGGCAACCCGAAAAACAAGAAAGTTGTGATACTTTTTTCAAAGCCAATGCCCTGTTGGGAGGGCTTATCTTTTTAATTCTTTGTCAAGCAAGAATCTAAATACAAGACCAAGAGTAAAAATTAACCAAAACTGCCAAACCCTTCATTTACCCAGGCCCCCTCCCAATAGTGTACTCCGGCACTTTCTAAAGGAATTGCTTCACCAGGCTTAACAATATGATTATTAGGATAGATGTTTTGGTGGGTAGGGAAAAACATTATGGGTGGCATAATGATATCAATATTACCCTCTGTACCCGCTTTTTTATGGAAGGCTATATTAAAGGCAGCAG
>JAJZHT010000160.1:768-2825 GCA_021804455.1 Pseudomonadota bacterium
TGGGTAAATTCTGTTGGATATAGGGGGGAGCCCTTTTAGGATCATGGTTCCTTTCTATAAGTTCTAGGTACTCTTTGATCACAGGATGCCCTGGTCTCGATCCCATAAAAGCATTCCCTAAAAGTACGGAAACAGGTTCTAAACAACCCATAAAATCATACAGTTCCGAGAAAACTTCTAAAGATTGATGAAGTTGGTAATCCGTGTCCCAACAAAATCCCCCCAGCTGATTTAAAATTTCCACCCTTAAAATATCACTTCCCTTGCCAAATTTATTTTCTTGAACAGCTTGTTGGAAAAGTGAATTGAGCTTTAAACCCTGGGGAAGATCTTTGGAAATTGTTTTGATGGTTATTTGGGTACTGGCCAATCTTTTAACAGTTTCTGGCAACTTTTCAGGATCTATAACCCAAAGATAGTGTTGCCAATCAGGATGGATCGCGGTGCTGTTCATAAACCATTCAAAATATTTTTCAGGCAATTCACACGGATTACTATCGGATGTGAGCCATATTTTATGCGTTAGGTGGGGAATACGATATTTTTCACCGTAAGTGAGCAATCTCTTTGAAAAAAAGACTTTATCCAGGTTGTTTTGAACATACAAGTTTTCTCTTTTTTCAAAAAGGGTCATAGGAATAATTCCTTCGCCAGAACATTGGGTGCAAACAATGTAACTAAAGAGGCTTTTAAATTGTTTTTCAAACTCACTACTGGATGAATCCGAAACAAGACAAGCCACAAAATCAGAAGGATTCGATACCTTAAAGAACTGTTGTAAGGCAGCTTTAAAATCAAGAGAGGGAACAGGGCGAGGATATATGATAGGTTCGTCATATTGCACCTGTATTTCAGGTATAGGATTCGAAAGCGTGATATTCAAAAAAATGTTTTTAGACCCTAGAATTCGAATATCAAGAAGTTTGGGCATCCTCTCTTCCAGGATAGTGTGGCCCGGATAAAGAGTTATGTTGGTCTGGACAATCCGTCGATTAAGGCTTCCCGTTAATTCTAAGTTAGTAGGACTTTTTGTATTATTGGTGATCAAAATTTGCCCTAGACACAATTTACGAAACAGATGGCTAAAATCAGTTTGAAATGTAGAAAAGGGGAGGGATTTTTCATCCATATTTTCCCGAAAAATAACCTTTGTTGGTAAGGAAAGAGGTTCAAAATCTTCCTCGATAGCTTCATAGCTGTGTAAAGTTAAAGGGCATACGATCATGAGCCAAAGGTAATTGAAAATTCTTGCAGTCATACTATGACTTCATCGAAATATATTAATAACTTTATTTAAATTTAAATAAAAAATATGAAGCAATCGTTAAAGAAGCTTAGTTTGTTTTAAAAAACATCAATCAATTCATACAAATATCGCAGGGAACGGCTGGAAATGGTTGAATCCGATGAAACACTTTTTTCTTTTTTCAAGGAGCGTATGGCCGCACAAAAGGCCGTTATAAACCCTAATTTTTCTGCTTCTTTTAAACGAATCTCTCGGTGGCTGACACTGCGAACTTCACCAGTTAAACCAATCTCACCAAAGTAGAAGCTTCCGATCGGTACAGGTTTGTTTTTCAAGGCCGAGATAATCGCGGCTGCCACCGCCAGATCGGCAGCAGGTTCTGTAATTTTTAGGCCACCAGCAACATTTAAATAAATATCTCGGTTTGCGCAGCTAAGTCCGCAACGGCTTTCCAGAACAGCTAAAATCATGGCAAGGCGGTTATTGTCCCATCCTACAGCGGTACGCCGCGGTGAGGCCAGATAGGAAGGTGCTACCAAAGCCTGAATTTCCAATAATAAAGGGCGAGTCCCTTCAACACCTGCAAAAACAGCTGTGCCGCTGACTTTTTCTTGATGATTAGCCAGAAATAAAGCCGATGGATTTTTAACTTCCTGAAGGCCTTGATCCCCCATAGAAAAAACCCCTATCTCATCGGTAGCCCCATACCGATTTTTAATGGATCGTAATAAACGATAGTCATAATTACGTTCTCCTTCAAAATAGAGAACTGTATCGACCATATGTTCCAAAACACGAGGGCCAACAAATG
>JAJZHT010000161.1 GCA_021804455.1 Pseudomonadota bacterium
ATCCCCGTTATGTAACACGGTGCGTAAGGGCATCTGACGACCATTGATTTTTGCCCCTACCGTTCGATCGCCAATTTGAGAATGAATGGCATAGGCGAAATCAATCGGCGTAGAACCTTTTGGCAAGGAAATCAATTCTCCTTTAGGCGTAAAGCAAAAAACCTGATCCTGAAACATTTCCAACTTGGTATGTTCTAGAAATTCTTCAGGGCTTGAAGCCTGTTCTAAAATCTCTAAAAGGCTGCGAAGCCAAGCATACTGCTTACCATCATGAATGTTGACACCATTTTTATATTGCCAATGGGCTGCTACACCTAATTCTGAAATTTGATTCATATCCTTGGTGCGAATTTGAATTTCGATCCGATGATTAAGAGGACCAATTAATCCCGTATGTAAAGATTGATAATTGTTCGGCTTAGGTGTGCTGATGTAATCCTTAAAACGGCCTGGAACGACAAAATAACGACTGTGCATAATGCCCAAGGCGTGGTAGCAATCAGCAACGGAGTTTACAATAACGCGAAAAGCCATAATGTCAGACAGCTGCTCAAAGGTAATACTTTTGCGTTGCATTTTACGCCAAATGGAATAGGGAGTTTTCAAACGACCGCTAATCTGAGCTTTCAAGCCAAAATCTTGAGCAGCCTGCTTTAAATCATCCATAATAAGGCTGATTGTACTTTCTGATGCTTCATATAAATATTTTAAACGCGTTTTAATAGACTCATGCATTTCGGCATTTAAAACAGAAAATGACAAATCCTCTAGCTCGTCTTTAAGACTTTGCATCCCCATGCGTTCAGCCAGGGGAGCATAAATTTCTATCGTTTCCCGTGCGATTCGCCGACGTTTTTTTTCATCTTGGATATAATGAAGGGTACGCATATTGTGAACGCGATCCGCAAGTTTAACCAACAAAACACGAATATCACTGGACATAGCCAAAACAAGCTTTTGGAAATTTTCTGCCTGTTTTGTGGCTTCTGATTGAAGCTCTAGGCGAGATAGCTTAGTTACGCCATCAACCAACCGCGCAATTTCTGGGCCAAATAATTCTTGAATTTGTTCCAAGGTGGCCAGAGTATCTTCTACTGTGTCGTGCAACAAACCGGTTATAACAGAAAAAGAATCCAACTTTAGATCCAGTAAAATCTGCGCAACCTCTATGGGATGCGAAAAATAAGGGTCCCCCGAAGCACGCAGCTGGCCGCCATGGGCCTGAACAGAAAAATCGTACGCTCGCTTAAGAAGATCTTCATTGACCGTAAGATCATAACTCTTTAAGCGTTCAATAAGCTCTTGATGGCTTAGCAAGTTTACTTCCCAACGCTGTCATCGATGATGACAAAAACTTCAATAATAAGTTTTCTTATATTACAACCTAGCAAAAAAACAAGGCTGACGCACGGAAAAGTTCCAAAGAGGTTGGTTTGGAAAATCTTTTTAGGTGTTTTTCAAACAATCAAATAAAGAAATTCAATTTTTATTGAATGAGTGACACAACAAACAATATATGCTACGCCTTCTTCAGAAAGCTTTCGCGTTAGGAGTTTTTATGTTTCGAATGTTTTTGATTTTACCCTTATTCCTATTTTTGTCTTCGCTTAATGCTAAAGAAGATAGTTGCCGGGTTCAAATTGGTAAAAAATACTACCCAATTAAATTAGTCCCCATAGCCAATAATAGCTTTAAAATTGCCTATTTAGATTTGAAAAGTAACCCTCATTTGGTTGAGGCTCTTGCTCAAGAAATAGCAACTTATATTCGATCCCATCGAAAAAAAATTGATATTCTGGTTACGCCAGAGGCCAATACCATATCTTTGGCCTATGCCATTCATAAAAAAACAGGCATTGATTACGTCATTCTTTCAAAAAAACAAAGACCCAATATGGGAGAGAAAGCTGTATTTGAAAACGTCAAATCTATTACGACCGATACTCTTCAAAAACTGTGGCTTAGTGAAGATGATAAAAAGAAAATCGAAAATAAAAATGTTTTGATTCTTGATGATGTAATCTCTACAGGAAACACCATACGCGCCATGGAAAAATTGGTTCAACAAGCCGGTGGTGTTCTGTCATTACCTCCTTTAGTGGGGTTCTATGAAGGAAGTAAGTGGGATAATATCACTGCCATCAGCCCCACTATTCTTCCTCTTACACCTATTACCCATTCGCCTGAAGTTGTCCCCTAAAGAAGAGCTTCTTAATTTGTAAGGATCAAAGCACGTTGGTAAACCTGTTTTTTGGAAACCCCCAGAATTTTTGCTGCCAGATCGCTTGCATCCCGAAGAGAAAGTTTTTCAAGCATGGGTTTTAATAAACTGTCTAATTCCAAAGAAGAACGAGTTTGTTTTTCTGGAGTGCTTAAAACGATAACAATTTCCCCTTTGGCTGGGTTTTCTTGAAAATAAGAGAGGACGGTCTCAAAGTTGCCGTGAACAGTTTGTTCATAAATCTTGGTAATTTCTCGCACGACAGCAACCGATCGATGGTGAAAAACGTGTTGCTCTTATCCCACGGAATCACCGAAAACCGATTCGAGTCCGGCAGCCGGTGAATGTAGAAGTTGTTCAGGCCGTAATCGCCGAGAATGCCGTCCTGTTCCGCCAGAAACTGCTCCAACACGGGCGATTCAATCATGGCTTCTCTTCCTCCAAGAATGGCTAGAAAGCCAGGATCATTTTAGTTCAGTCCGAGCAATCCCTGGGAGACGGCCAGCAGGTTGTCGTGCTCCTGGGCTGTGGATTTTTCATCGATGATTCTCCGGCATTCGTGCAGAACGTACTCAACGGGACCCTCG
>JAJZHT010000027.1 GCA_021804455.1 Pseudomonadota bacterium
GCCAAGCCTTTTTTTGTCCCTGTATTAACACGGTGTGAGACGCAACCGTTTTAAAGTGAGGAATAGGACCCAACACCACATCCACACACGTTTCCACCTTCCAAGATGAATAAGGAATGCGCTTACCAAAGGTCTCACAACTCCCTTCTGAATCGGCTTGATAACCCAAGCTGTATTCTAAAAAGATCTCATCTTTTCTAAAAAAACCACAATCTTCAGAAAGTCTTTTTGAAGATTGTTTAGAATCATAAAAATTGATACTGCCCCCCATACCAGAAGGTTGACGTTTCTCCTTTGCTTCTAAGAGTTCAATTTCCTCAAAAATAGTCCAAACATCTTGGGGTTGGTAAAGCGTAAAATGATTATCTAAGTCTATAGCTTCTTCACCAAAGGTATATCCTTTCTTCTCAAACGTTTTACGATAATCCAATTGCGTTTTGTCAAATGCTTCTTGTCCTACTCCTACGTTTTCATTCATGATGTGTAAGCAAAGCATCTTGGGAGTTTCAAGATCGATCTTTTGTTCTTGAGCAAACATTGAATCCCATGAAAAGAGAAGAATAATCATAGCCATCCGTAGCATTCGTTTCTCCTATGATCTTTCAAGCTCTTTTAAGCTAGAATACATACCCGTCAGTGCTTTCCCCAAGACAGGCGTTAACTCCTTACCCAAATCTGCTGCAACCGCTCCAGCCATTGCCTGAGCACCCATAGCACTTTGAGGACTATAAGCTGTAACTGCTAGTATCACGGCAACAGCAGAACATCCTCTCAACACGGATCCACCCAGCTTTTTATAAAGATCTAATCGGAAATTCTTTTTACCCATAATAACTTTCTTCCTTATTTGTTTAAGATTAATACTCATTATTTTCCAGGACAATATAACTAGCTATATAGTTACGCGGTTGATAATTCTACAAAACTGCATTTATAGAAAGTTGCATTTTCCTTGCTTTTCTACCCTTTAGGATGCAGTCCTCCAGTGTTTGACAATCTGCGAGGTGCTAGAGCTTAGAGACGAAATAAGAGGCCAACCAAAAACTCCATTAACGACAAATTATACCTCCGTTCTACCAAATGAATCTAGCCCACACCCATCCATCTGAAATGAGCTTTTTAAGCAGATGAGATTAAGAGTATTTTTGTAAACGATCTTTATACGCTAAGCTTGCTTCTTCATTACCAGACTCAGAAGCTAACTTAAAAAGGTCGAGAATTACTTTACGGATAGCTTTTTCTCCACCAAATTGACTCTGGTCTTCACCTCTAAATTTGGTCTATTGTTATTGAGGGTGCCCCATAATAAGGACCGGTGTTATGAGAAAGTTCTCGGTTTTTGGGTTAAAACACTTCTGAAGGAATAGTCTTTAAACGAGGCCAATTCCTCAGGTGTTTTAGAGCCCAAACGACTCTGAGGACGGTGAGAGTTGTAGTCTCTTAACCACCTCATAATTTTATATCGAGCCTCTTCTAAGCTTAAAAACCAAGGATTTGTCAAACCTTTCTACCTAAAACGATTGTTAAAGCTCTCTATAAAAGCATTCCCCGTCGGTTTCCCAGGTCTTGAAAATCGAAGGATGGCCCCTCCTTCGGGTTGTATCAAGGGGATAAAAAACACGATTTATAAAGGGGTTCTAGAGGAAATACCGGGTAGAAGGTAAGGATCATCCTTGTGAGCAAAATCCAAACTCTCTTCTTGATCCCTCACGGCGAAGAGACTTTTCTTTAAAATCTTTATTTTTTTCTCTTTCTTCAACCGTTTAGGAATAAAGCTCACTGCTTGAGACTTGAGATCCAGATAAGAAAACGTTGTCTTAAAAACAGGGGCGCCTAAAAGGGTTTTGACATAACACTCAAGCGGTCTCAGTTGTAACAGTTCCGTCGGTTTGACGAGAGGAGAGAGCTTTTTGTGATGGGATAAGCTGACGCCATCCCGGATTTCATTGGCCCCAAAGGAAATATTCTCAGAGGCTTCGAGGACTTCCTGCTGGCCTAAAAGATCCGCCATCCGCGTCGCAATCTTACTATCAACACACTGAAAGATGAACTTTGTTCCCGTTAATTCTGAAAGCGAAGCTGTAATGGTTGAACCATAAAGAGATTCCAATTGAGACAGATTTTGGAAACCCAAGACCATACATCCTCCATATTTTCTTAGTTCCGCCAAAGACCCTTGAAGGGAAGGAAGAGTGTCTAAAGAGGCTAATTCATCAACAATAAACCACATCCGCCGGTTTGAATTTTCGCCTAAACTCATCACGGCTTTCATGGCTAAGCTTAGCCAACAGCTTAAAAGGCTTTGCATCGATTCCCGTTGTTCGGGATGACACGCAAGGTATAGCCAACCTTTTTGGTTTTCATTTTTAATCCAGGTTTTAAGCGAAAATCTTCCGCCATCCTCTAGGGAATCTAAACCACCCATAGAAGTCGCTAAGGTTATCCGTATGGAATTCGCTGTTTCTTGCGCTTTACCCGAAAAATAAGGGGCGATGCTTCAATCCTTAAAGTATCTATAAATCTCATGGAAATCTTGCTTTAAGAGAACAGACTTTAGCTGGGATAAAGAAGGTTTTTTAAAGTGTTGCTGAACCGCTTGAATTCCTTCGCTCAGCATCAAGCGAGCGGCTTGACTCCAAAAGTCGCTTTGGTAGGATCGTTTGGGAACAAGAAGAGAAGCTAGATCGAAAGTGTCACTAGGATTATTCGTTTCAAGAAATAAATTCCATTTTTCGGATCGACTGTCTAAAGGGTTCAAAATTTTATCTGTTTCTTGTCGATAAAATCGAGAAATGTATCCCCCGCTTGTATCAACAATAACAACTTTATCTCCTCTCTTTTGCAACTGTTGAAGGAGATGGTGAAGGGTATTGCTTTTCCCGGAGCCTGTGGTACCGGTAATCATGAAATGTTTAGTTTCGGCCTCGAAAGGGATAGGAATGTTCTCAATCTTCAAATGGGAAACAATTTTCTCCTTCTTCAAGAAACGTTTATAACCGTTCAAGTCGGTCCGTTCGAACCCACTCAGTTTCTTGGCTTGTTTTAATTGTCCTCCTTTCTTTAAGAAGTAAGCAATAACACTTGAAGCCGTTAAGATAAAACACCCTCCCGCCCAGTAAAAAGCTTTTTCAGCATCTTGATAAAGGTAATCCATAAAAGCAGCACAATACCGGCTCTTCAGAAAAGCTGAAGCGGAGCACTGTTGTAAGTGTCCATCCACGACGCAAAAACATAGATTATTAAGACTACTAAAACTTTGACTTAAATTATTCATCGCTAAAGCCCACCCATAGGCGGGAAACATCAAAATATTGATAAAGGCTTGCTGAGAGAAGAAATAGCTGAACCACCCTAAAAAACTTCCCGCTAAGCTAATCTTAATCGTAGAAACAGACACTTGCTTAAGCATGCGGATTTTATGCAGTTGGGTTTGGCCTCCTTGCGTAAAAGGGGAAGATGAGAGAGCCATTTTTCATCCTTTCTTAAGAGTTTCGTGATATACTTAACCAGTCAAAGGAGGAAACATGTCAACAAAAACACCTAAACAGCCTATCAAACAAAGAATTAAAGATATTGCTCTCTGGGGTACACTCATGTTGGGAAGTTCCTTTCTCTATGGGAATCTTGAGATTTTTAAAATCACCGGCCCTCTTTTTTTAATCCTTTCTTGTATTATCTCAACGGGCCGTTATAAGAAGAGCCAAGGTTATGACCCTTCCTACGCTGAAAGGGAAAGGCAAAGAAGGATTTTCTCTGGCTGTGGGAACCTTTCTACACGGGAAAGCCTTTTAGGTTACTAACCTCTTCTTCAATCTTCAGGTTCTCGATGAACGGCCGTGTACCCCGGCATTTCTTGCCCTTTGTCCTCCTTTTGTTCAAACTGTTTATACAGATCTTTTGTTGTTCCTGCCTGAAGGAAACCCATTTCCTCGTAAGCCTGTTTATTCACTTTGTTCCTAAAGGCTTTCTGCACAACATGAGTATTCTCCTCTAAAACTTTCCCTGTTCGAATCGCTTGGTATTGATAAGTCTCCATAAGTTGCTGAGCTTGATACCGGTCGTGCGGATTCATCGAGCGCTTGGTATCAATCCCTTGCTGTTGACTTTGCTGATTAATAGTTGTGAAGGTTTGATCTCGGAGATGTTCAGGACTTCCTGAAGCTTGGGAAACAGAATGAGTATCGTAGTTTTTTTTAAGGTCGTATTGACGGCGTAAATTTCCTTCTAAATGAGCTATCTTTTGAGCCATAAAAGCTTGAGCTTGCTGTTGCATGTCTTGAACCGAAAGACTTTCCAAACGCTCAGCCCCAACTTGATTGACAAACTCTTGGGTATAATTAGAATCTACGACAAAACTTTTGCTTTTGTTCAGTCCCCACTCTTTTTGCAGAGCTTGTGATTGTTCATAAGCTTTAGCGACATTTTGTTGATGGCTCTTCGCTTTTTCATAATGACCCGAAAAATTCTTAACTGATTCCTGTAAATTCTGATCATTCGTATCAAAATTCTTCGAATTGAAAGCTTGGTAGCCGTGTTGGACAGATTTTCTAAAGTCCTCACTTTGAGCGAACTCTTTAATTTGGTTTTCAGCTTCAACAGCTTTTGCAACAAAGATCTCCTGCTTTTGAAGGTTTCCACCTAGAGTACCGTTAATTTTTAAGGGTCCTAAACTCCTAGAATCAATAGAAATATTCAAACCCGCCGAAGCATCGGCCATTTTTTGATTGACGAGCTCTTCACTCATGCCAAAATCCTTCGCAATTCTCTGCACTTGATTGTAAGTGCGAGCGGCTTCTTGCAGAGAGGAAGCTGTTTCCTGGTTTGACCATTGTTGACCCCTGGACATCAGTTTTGAGGCTTGTTGACCTATTTGGAGATAATCACTGGCGGCTGCCTGCCTTGAAAGCGTCGCTTGTTCACTTTCACTCCGTTGATAGTTTGCTGTTTCATGATACAGATCGCGATAAACCTGTTCTTGCGCTTCGGTACCATGAAGCGTCACAGGGAGTTGAGAAACATGGTGATTCAGAATTTGTTCCCCATCCGGCATCAAAGTGCGAGAAGTCATACCGTCCTGGAAGGAGATATGCCCCCCCGTATAAGAAGAGGAAAAGTCTTTCTTGAAAAAGCTGGTGTTATCGGCTTGGAGCCCATCCATAGTGACATTGCCAAAGGAATAGTTTCCCGATATTTTCTCAGAAGCCGCGGCAGAAGCAGTTCCTTGGGAAACGCCAAGCAATTGGGATGCCATCGTTACAAACGCATAACCCCCCTGATCCATAATCGCCCAAGCGATCACGGGAATCATGCACGACAGATACCCTGCTGTTGCCGCCATATCAGCCGTTAAGTTACTCATCCCGACAAAATTCCAAAGGGTTAACCCTGGATAAAGCCCCATTTTACGGCTCATACTGGCAGCCATAGATTCTGTAACCAAAAAATTCAGGATTGAAAACAACGGCGGCCATAATTGAATCCACGTAATCACCTTGGCCCAAAACAAAAAGAAGTGCCATCCTTGGGGTAAAAGAGCAAACAACATCACAAAAATAAACAGGGCATAGGCTAAAGCCTCTAGCACATTTTTTAAGGACAGCAGAGTTTCAGAAACTGTTTCACCAATGGTTTGATAAGTTTGCCGCTGTTGGAGGTAAGCGCGGGTGGCTTCAAAGTTGGGATGTCCCCCTAACTCGACCGTCTTTTGAACATTCCCTTTCAAAATCGAGCGGATCATCATTTGTTGACGGATATGCTCAGAAGCTCCTTTAGCGCAACAGGTCAATTTATTGAGAGCTCCGGGTAAATAGGTGGCCGCAGTTAAGGATAAGGTTGGCGAACTTCTCTCAGCTTGTATACCGAAATTCTCCCCGATTTTATCAACAAAATTCTTTAAAGCCTGGTCCGTAGCAGCCGCCCAAAGCCTATTGAATCGCCTCACTCCTTCCGCACAATTTATAATCTGGGTACCGTTTGAACGAAGGAATCTTCCTCTCTCATCTCTTTCAATATCTCGCCAAGCAAATCCTCGAAGCTTGGACGGGCGGTCAGAAACAAGCCGCCAAATGTCATCTGTTTTTTGCAAGTCTTCTAACGTGTACTTGTTACCCATCATGGCATCATAGACCACGCATTGGTTGACAAACTCTTTCATGTTATCGGCCATATCGCTGTTGGTAATCTGCACCCCTTTCATCTGAGCCATTGCCTGAGCCCCAAACAAGAAGCCCGTTTGGCTATAGCTTAGTGTTGCAAAATCTGGTCCTGTGGAATGAACTGATGAGCTGCCTGAGGGAGGCAAAGGCTGCATCACTTGTTCCAAAGCTTGCGTGAGGCCAACACTTAAGGTTGATAAGGTTGATGCCGTAAAAGCTAAAGCAAACGGCACATTATCCACGGTGCGAAACTGCCCTGTCATCGTATCGGTGATATTCACTCTCGCGATCGGCGATAACAACACCATGACCATAACATGATACGAAATGAACCAAGAAGCAACCGGCTGCAAGTCGTTTTTCCAAGCGGTATAAATCATCGCTGACGCCGCTCCCATACAGGTTGCCAACACAGTAAAAGCTTTGATGACGGGACCTTGGAAGATGGCGGCTATCGCGTTAAACAAAGTCGCTAAGGTTTGTAGGCCACCTATCGTTTGGATCGGAAAAGTGTCCATTTTAGAACTGATCCTTTTTAGGAGTCATATTCATTCGATAAGCTCCCCAACATATGATGAATCTGGTTCTCAATAAGGCGAACTTTTTCCATAAAGCCCAGCATCATATCCATCTTGGCAAACAGAGATTGCCGATAATGAGCCAAGTTCTTTTTACTTTCGCGAATGCCCTCTAAAAACTCTTTAAGGTAATCGTCGTTGAATTGGAGTTCTCGCAATCTTGAAGCTCCTTCCTGGAAGGCTGTAAAGACCTCATTTAGGTAACGGTAAAGAACATCAAAAGCAATCAGTTCAGAATACTCTTGGATACGGATCGGCGCACGACCCTTTTGAAAGGCGGTCGTGACATTCATAATTTTATAAATGGGTAAAGTGGAGATATTCACGATGGCTTTTTGGGCAGGCGTTGCTTCTTGTTCGCCATCATCATTTTGGATCTTTGCCACCAGATCCGCTAAGGCAGCCTGAATCTTTAAATGTAAAGAGCGATCTTTCGCTAAAACAAGCTCTGTTTCGATCGGTCTTAGGCATTGATCGAGTGTATCACATTTGTAATAACGAATCCGACCGCCGCTCATCAGGGCGCTTAAAAACCCTTCTTGATCCCCCTTCCCTCTTAACGTGATATGTTCTTCTTCGCCTCTTACTCCTTTACGGTGAATGATGGTACCGGAAACCGTCATAAAAATTTCTTTTAAAGTTTGAGTTTCCTCAGAACTTAAAGCTTCTTCTCCAAAAGGGTTTAGATTCGTCTCTGAATCGTCGAAGGAAATATCCATTTTTTCCATCACTTTCCAGGCGAGATTAAATTCTCCCACGAGAAGCTCTTTAGGGGCTAAAGCTCCAAGCTTTGCTTCTCGATGGGTCCCGCATTCATGGCGCGCCCCTGCCCAATCGGTCACTGTGCCTTGGTTTGCGGATAACATCCGGCACACCGCTTGAGACCCTAAATCGGATTTAGGCCAAGTGGAACCGACCAAGGCAGCCGCTGATTCACAAGAATTAATATTTAAGCGATTAAAATCAGCGGCGAGTTTATTCAACTGGTGCATAATGGTGTGAATTTGTGGAGCGTACGTTTCGACCGCTAACATGAAGGCGTAAGAAGACATGTTGGAGATAATGCTCTGCATCATGTTCTTGAGTTTCTCTTTATTGATAAAAGAAAGCCCTCCCGCCCATAAATCGATCCCGCCACATCCCATGCGATAGCCTGGAACACTGAGAGCGGCTAACCGTTGACTACGAACAGGGTTGCGAATGAAAAGACTTCCCCCTGTCACATAACCCGCGGATTGGTCTTGAAACGCCGATCCACCGGAAACATTACTAACAGCGCCAAATTTGTTAAAAAAGGACTGCATATTCTTAGACACGCCAGCCTGAGCTGATGATAAACTAAAGGTTAATAGGACAAGTTTTAACAAGGTTCTCATTATCCTTCTCCTCTTAAAGCCATGACATTATCTTCCAGCTGATCGAGAGAAATCAGGGCGTAAGATAAAGGCACTAATTCTTGAGTGGTCGCATTATAAGCGATGAGAACAGGCACACTTTGAATACCCAGAGCCACGGCGATACCATTATCTCTTTGACTCTTTTCAAACAAATCAAGATTTTCTCCATCTAGAGAAATGGCCATCACTTCCCAATGATACTTTTCGGCAAACATTTTGACGATTGGAGCAAATTCATGACAATAGGGGCAATGACCGCTGAAGAAATAAAATAACCCAAAATTTTTAGAGAGCTGGCGGATGGTTTGCTCTTTTTTTTGACGGATCTGATCCTCATAAACATGACGAGCATACTGCGCCGTGGGGAATTTGACTTCGTGGTTAAGCTCAGGTTGGGTTAAAACAATTTGTTGCCAAGTTTTAGAAAACCGTTCGGAGCGTTCCATCATCTGTTTTTGCAGCTGCATATACTGTCCAACATTTTGCGGCGTTGGGTTGATCAGCGCTAAATGAAGTTTCTGCTCTAGAGTTTTCTTATAAGCAGCTAACGTTTCAGAAGCGCGCTCTTCTAATGATTTTGCTTTTTCTACGGAGTTTTTCTCTTTCCTGATTTCTGGCTCCTGATTCCAGGCTTCTGATTGGTACCAAAACCATCCTTCCGCGTGACGATCGTAAAAGGGGATAGCCTGGACGCTTGTTGTCAACCAATAACTGATTACAAGATTAATACGCCAGATCATAACTTGCCCCTTCCGTAGCCGTCTTAAGAGCTGTTTTTTGGATAATTTGGCGACGAGTTTTTTCAGAGGGAAGCGTTAAAGCTCTTTGTTTTTGCGCATAATCGCGTTGCAAGGCTTCCGCTGTTTGTTGGGCAGAGCGTGCCATATCCTCGAACACCTCACTGAGATCAAGTCGAGACCAATCCATTCGTTGTAAAGCCTCAGGGCTAAACCCTTGACAATCCGGGTGTTGAGCAGATCCCCATCCCATTCCTAACTGTGCACGTCCTCCCTGCTGAAGGGCTCTCGCTAACTTAGTGGGAAAACAACAAAAGACATATTCTTTGGAGAGATTCATACCAAACAGATCCTTCTTCTGCCGTTGCCCGACAAAAACACAGCGTCCCTCCCTTCGCCAATCAGCAAGCTCTTTTTCATCAGGAGTACACTGGGTTGATAGGCCTATTGGAACACCTGTGCCTCCACCTTTTTTACAGCAATCTTTAAAGGCTCCGCCAAAGTTGGTCGTACAACGCCTATCTTCTCCTTTAAAAATACTGATCACAACCTGACCGCTTGTTTCCATCGATTGGGTAGCTTGTTTTAAAGCTTCAATACGAGCGAGGCTTTCGGCCATATTTTTGTTTCCTTCATAAGAAGGAATTTCTGTTATCGGGAGCTTGAGATCTTTGGAACGGCGAATTTTGCTTGAGCCTAAGGGACATCGAAAAGTGTGCTCATACTCAAGGCAAATAGTTTGACCCGTTCTTAACGTTTTGGTTTTAACGCACCGCCCTCCTTGATCGGTACAACCTAAAGCTCTTAAGGAACCACATTGGTCAAAGGCATGGGTTCCCATGCGATAAAAGCGGGTTTCCTCCCAGATATTTCCTGAAATAGGTTCACCTTGAATGATGCGAGGGTTTTCAACAGGACCTGCCCTCACTTCTTCCAGTTCAGCAGCCCCTTCCTCCCTTAAGCTTTCTTCCGCTTCGCAACCAACCCAATCATCACGAAGAATCGTAACTTGTTTCGGTTGGTCAATAACATACTCACCTCCCTCACATCCGTCACAATGTCTCAGAACATGCTTGGTCCCCCAAGCCCGCGACTCACGATGCCCTGGACAATATCGCGGATTAGAGTGTCCTTTTTCAGGAATAACTTCTATTTCGACCCGTCTTTCCCGTGTGCAAGATTGCGTGTAAGAAATTCCGCTCCGACGGCAGACTTTGGTGATTGTTTGGCTATTTCCTTCCTCAACCATGTCTGGGGTTTCATCAGCTTCAGCTTTTTGAAGGCTGGCATCGAGATCAAATGTATAGTCCTGTCGATCTTTCTGGGATTGCTGAAGGGTCTTAAACCCCTCATGGCTGTTCTTTTCACGATATGCTTTTGCAGTTTATCTTTATTATAAAGCGATGTTTCAAGAGGACGTTCAGAAACAGGAATACCCGTTTTGGAAACAGCAGAAGAATCTTTTAACGCCCTTTGCATCGTTTGTACACCGCTTACGGCAACGGCTTTTCCTGCTTCATAATTTGCAAATGCCTTAGCGGGAACCAACAAGAAAAGAAAAAGAAGACGTCTCATGGCTGCTCCTGAAGAGGAACCGCTGTTCCTTTCACTTTCTCAAGGGCAAAGGTGAGCTCGACGTTTCCCTGCAACTGATGCCACTGGGCTTGATGGTAGACGAGAAAGACGGGAACTTTTTGGATGGCGTGGGTCTCAAAAAGCTTTGGATCAATGTCTAACGGGTAACCCATTGTTTTAACCAGAGCAGCCGTTTCTTGAAAAGACCCTTTAACCAGCCCTCGGATAACAAGCTTTGCTTGATACTTTTGAGCTTGAAGAGCCAAGGTTTTAAGTGATTCTAACGGCATACTCGCTGATACAAAAATAATAGGAGCTTGGTCATTTAACAAAAGAGAATCGTTGGATTCTTTGGAACTTTTCGGTTTTAAACAACCTCCAAAAGCTTGGCATCTCCCCTCTCCGACGGCTTGTTGAGCTTGGGATTGCACATGAAGGATTTTTTCTTTGTATTGCAATGCTTCCTTTTGGGCTTGTTTTTGTATCGTTTTAAGAGAGTGTTCAGTACCTGAATAAGCCTGAAGACCACCCAAAAAGAGAAAAACTATAACAAACAACATTCTCTCCTCCGCCAAACCAGATAGCCGTAATTTAAAGAATTATGAAGAATTTCTCGCTGCGTATGGCGAGGGAATAAAAAGTCAGATTTTCCTAAGCTATGACAAGAGTTTGGAGAGGGAAGCGGGTTAAGCATTTGCAGTCGATACATGGATTTTTTGATAATCGGACAAAGACTAGCCCCGCAAATGTTCTGACTCCCTAAGTAGGCTCTTAACAATCCACGGCGATGCATCATGGCCATGAATTTGATGCCTGCTAATTCCGTTGCTTGAACGCCCGTCATATGTGTGGGGATTGAACCTGTAAAAGGATACACGCTCCCATGGCACCCTGCGCACCAAAACAGAGAATCCAATCCCCACCCCGTGGCTGTTTTAGCACAATCCGCCGCACAAGCCCCTTGAGCAAAAAGATTACCAAATAACAAGGCTTCGGGATTTTGCATAAGTGCCCATTCATCACGATTCCACAAAGGATCCAATTCTGTCAGCCA
>JAJZHT010000162.1 GCA_021804455.1 Pseudomonadota bacterium
ATTTAAAATTTAAAAAAGGAATAATAACTCGTGAACATCCAACAAACTTTATCCATTCTCAAACCTGATGTTACTCGACGGAATCTTACAGGAAAGGTAAACGCCAAGATTGAGGAAGCAGGATTACGTATCCTTGCCCAAAAACGTCTTCATCTCAGCAAGAGTCAAGCTCAACAATTTTATGCCGTTCATGCTGAGCGGTCCTTCTTTAATGATTTGTGTGAATTTATGTGCGCTGGGCCTAGTGTAGTTCAAGTCCTGGAAGGGGAAAATGCCGTTGCTCGCTACCGTGATATTATGGGGGCTACCAATCCTGCCAACGCCAACCCTGGAACCATCCGCCATGAATTTGCAGAATCGATCGAGGCCAACTCTGTCCACGGTTCTGATTCCCTAGAAAACGCCGCCATAGAAATAGGTTTCTTTTTTAGCAAAATCGAAATTGTCGGCTAAAACTGTTTTTACAGTTCCTAATTTGATCACAGGGGCGCGCATCTTGGCGACGCCCTTTGTGGTTTATTTTCTTACAACGGATCAATATCTTTTAGCCTTTTGGCTATTTTTCGCAGCCGGGCTTACCGACTGGCTTGACGGTTTTTTAGCCCGTTTTTACAATCAATCTTCTTTTCTTGGGCAATTACTGGACCCTCTTGCCGATAAAATTCTTATTATGGCCGTTAGTATCGGGTTGTATTGTCATCATCAAATGCCGCTTTGGCTTTTCCTGCCGATTCTTTGCAGAGATGTGTTTTTGATGATAGGTTCCTTGTTAATCGGGCTTAAGCGATGGGATATTTCTTTAAAACCGGTTTTCATCAGTAAACTGAATACCCTGTTACAAATTATGGTCTGCCTTAGTTTATTGGGAAAAAACTATTTTGCAGCGGTTCCTGCTTGGTTTAGCCCTTTTCTTACAACCTTATTTTGCGCTACCCTGATGACAACAGTTTTATCAGGATGGTCTTATGCCTGGCTTTTTTATCAAGGCCTTAGAAAGCCCTAATTTTTGGCGGTTTGCTGTTCTTGTTGCAGGTTCAGCCTATGGTTTAAGTCTTTTTGTTAAAAGCCTTAGTGAAATTTGGTCACCGTTTATTATGGGGTTTATCGGCGCCTATCTTCTCAGCGGTTTGGTAACACGGCTTCAGCGTTATAAAATCCCTCGGGGTCTGGCCGCGGCCGTTATTATTCTCTCTTTAGTGTTTCTATTAATTATTTTAGGAATTGTCGCGCTGCCTTACCTGCAAAAAGAATTAATTTCTTTAGGGCAAAGTCTTCCCGACCTGGGACACAAAATTTATCACACGTTAAACCCCTTTTTTAAATCCCTTGAAGCTTTTAAGATTGGTGATTTTGATCTGGGAACTCTTGATATAGAGGTTGGACAAGCCGTGGGTCTGTTTGTTCAATGGATGATTCATTTTTTTGTTAACATGATAGGAAACGGCATGGTAATCGCCAATGTCGTATCATTTGTTGTATTAACGCCCTTAATTATGTTTTATTTATTAAAGGACTGGCCTTCTTTGATTGCGTTTTTAGACCGCCTTCTTCCCATGCAACAGGCCCTTCCCGCACGACTTATCATTCAAGAGATTGATTTAACATTACGAGCTTATGTTCGGGGGCAAGCCCTTGTTTGTGGCCTGTTAATGGTCTTATATTCTCTTGGACTTTCTTTGGTGGGATTAAAACAAGCTATTTTTATTGGTATTTTAACAGGCTTCCTTTCATTCATCCCCTATGTCGGCATGATTGTAGGACTTTTGGTCAGCCTTAGTGTTGCCTTTAATCAATTTGATGACTGGTATTCCATTGGCTTAACTTTGGCTGTTTATCTGGGAATTCACCTTGTTGAAGGAAATATACTGACTCCTTACTTTATAGGAGAACGTATCGGATTGCATCCTGTATGGATTCTGTTCGCTTTGTTAGCAGCAGGAACGTGGTTTGGATTCACGGGTATACTCCTGGCAATCCCCTTGGCTGCCGTGGTAGGGGTTTTAAGTCGCTCCCTTCTAGAAGGGTACCATCATAGTTATCATCCTTTGCAAAAGGTCTAGAATCGTGGACAAAAACCTTCGTCGACGTAATCTTGCTGTATCTTTCCTTTTGGCAGGATTTTCGATGTTATTTTATGCCATCGCTTTTGTTAAAATGGGTGGCCATTAACGGCTGTGAAAAACGATAACCACGTTGGTGTTTTGTTAACAGCAGTGGCCTTTTTTATGGTTGCTGTTTCTTATGCCTCTGTCCCTTTATATCGCCTCTTCTGTCAAAAGACGGGATACGGTGGAACCATTCCTGACTCTGGTAAAGTTAAGTCTGATAGAATTCTTGAACGTACGATTATTGTTCAATTTACGGCCAATACCCACCGCGATTTGCCGTGGGTCTTTAAGCCCCTGCAACACAGCATCACGTTAAAATTAGGAGAAAATGGCCTCGCGTATTATTGGGCTGAAAATACCAGTCAGGAGCCTATGGTCGGCATGGCCACCTATAATATCAGTCCCGACAAAGCCGCACCCTATTTTAATAAAATTGAATGTTTTTGTTTTGAAGAACAATTCCTCGCCCCCCAAGAAGGCATGAAAATGCCCGTGTTTTTCTTTATTGACCCTGAATTTGCAAAAGACCCTCAATTAAACAACCTCAAAACCATCACTTTGTCGTATACATTTTTTCGTCTTAAAAAAGAAACACAACCCAACAATAAGTCCTAGACTCTGCAAAAATATGAAAAATCTTCTTGCGAAACGGGCTTTTTTTCGACACTATGAAATCCAGTATGCCGATGCGACA
>JAJZHT010000163.1 GCA_021804455.1 Pseudomonadota bacterium
AAAAAAACTTCGAAATAGGAAAAGAAAGGGGATTTTATGAATTCTATAACACGTGCAGAGGAATGGATTCGCAAAGTTTTTACAGAAGCACGTACACATTCTCATTGGCAGAATAAACCTGTTGAGGATAGGCTTTTAGAAGAGATTTATGCTCTTGCGAAAATGGGGCCAACCAGTGCAAATTGCTGTCCCCTTCGTATTCTTTTTATTAAAACACCGGCTGCTAAAGAAAAATTAAAACCAACCCTTGCAGAGGGAAATATTGAAAAGACAATGGCCGCGCCCGTTACAGCCGTTTTTGCCTATGATTTAGAATTCTATAACAAACTTCCAATCCTTTTCCCTCACGTGGATGCCAAATCATGGTTTGTTGGTCAGGATGCGTTTATTCATGAGTATGCCTTTCGTAATGCAAGTTTACAGGCAGCCTATTTCATACTAGCGGCGAGAGCTTTAGGGCTTGACTGTGGCCCTATGTCTGGTTTTGACGCCCAGCAAATTGATAAGACTTTTTTTCCTAACAGTTCTTGGCGTTCTAATTTCTTGTGTAATTTGGGGTATGGTCAACCCGAACATCTGCACCCAAGGCTTCCTCGACTTGATTTTGACCAAGTTTGCAAGATTGCCTAACAGGAGGATCTTTCCGTGAACGCGGTTGATATTGGCGTTTTAGTGATTATGTCGCTGTCAGCTCTTATGGGGGTGATGCGTGGTCTTACGCGTGAAGTCTTGGGGCTTCTTTCGTGGTTGGCAGCCGGTTTTTCAGCCTTCTTCACCCTCCCCCTTGGTCGAAATTTGGCGTACAACTTTATCCAGAATCAATTATTGGCCGATGCTGTCGCCAGCCTTGTTCTGTTTCTTTTATTCTTGATTCTGTTCAGCTTTATCAGCCAATTTTTTGCAGGTTTGGTTCGTCAAAGTGTTTTAGGTGGAATTGATCGCTCCCTAGGTTTTGGTTATGGCCTTTTACGAGGGTTTGCAATTATTTGTTTGGTTGAAATGGTAATCAGCATTTTTGTGATTCGCCCAGAACAGCCAAGCCTGATTCGGGAAAGTCATCTTAGCGCCGCTATTTATCGAGGAAGTGATCTTATTTTTAATCTTTTGCCCTTATCCCTGCAAAAATTACTGAAGCAACAACAGCAAAAATATACGCCCGAACAGCCCTCAGCGGAGGCCTCTCTTGAACCGAAAGAGAAGTCTCAAAAAGCAGAAGAGCTCTTAACATCGATGCTGACTCATCAGCTTCAACAGGGAGCACAGGCCATAATTCCTCCTTCTGTCTCACGCCAATCTCCTCCGCCGTCGACTCAACTTCAAAGTAAAGAACTTTCTTCCTCTGAATCTTCTCAAAATAAGGCCAATGACAACCAAAAAACCGTCGAAGAATTGGCCCGTTTAAAACCGAAAGTTGCCTCTTCTCACGATAAAGGGGGAATCAGTTACTCTAAAAAACAACGTCTTGACATGGAAAGGCTCCTTACTCAAACCGACACCCAGGAAAATGATGAAGCGGGTTGAAAATTGCTTTTGATGATCAACTACAGCTGGTCATTTTTTCCAATAAAGGATAAATCCCATAGTGCTCAAAAACGGCCTTAATCATTTTATCATTCCCTCCATGCTGATTGGTTGAGTCCCAAAGAGAGACTTTTTTAGCTTCTTCATCGTTGATATCAACGGTTTGCGTTTGAGGGAAATCAGGAACAGAAATTTTCGTCCCTTTCAAAACCATCATAGCGAACCAAAAAATATCATCCCCCGTGGGGCAAAGTTTCATAAACATCTGGGTATCAAGAACATTTTTGTCAAGGGAATCGGGCGGAAAAAGAATGCCGCCACCTCCCGTAGGGAAAAGGATGTGCCCTTGGGCTCGCCGCAGCGGATCGGTGAGCAAGCGCCAACGGTTGTAGGCACGTGGTTTTTTAGTGGTTTCATCAAGCAGCATAACACGGTTGCGATGGGCAATAATGTGGTCTGGGTATTGATTATAGGTTTTCACCAAAGACTCAAGCCAATTTTGAGGATAGACAATATCGTCATCTGCAACAACTAATACCTTTTGGCTTAATTTTGGATCACGCAAAGCGGGGATTAATTTTTTAGCAGAACGAAGGTTTTCGCACCAACGAACCTCAATCCCTCTGGCAGCTAGAGAAGAAATCGTGGAGGGAATTTTTTGGTTGGGAAACTCTTCCTCGGCCAACCACAGAATAATTCTATGAGGTTTAAAACTTTGGTTCAAAAGAGAAGTCAGAGTGATATGAGCATTACGAATTTTTCCAGGCCATGAGGTGAGGGTGACAACAATAGGAAGCTTTTTCTGACTTCCATCCTCCCAATCTTGTGTTCCCCTTTCACCAGAGAGAAAATGATGGGTTGTCTCCCGGTCATGATAAGCCGTAGGCAAGAAGTATTTTTTATACAACTCGACATTAAATCCATCCCGCATCAGGGCCTCATGGACAGCGAGATAATCTGGCGTAACCTTAAACCAATTCAGAGTTGTTTTGTCGATATCCCGACAACTTTTACCATCACCCCCATACCATGAGCTTTGATGATGAACCACCATCAAATCTTCATTACCAGGTATAATCATAGGATAAAGACCACGGTTTTCACTAAACAAGCAAAAAAGCTGTGTTAAGAGTCGCGCATTGGTCCAAGAGTGGGTAAGACGAGGTTCTTTAAAAAAGGCCAAAATCTCAGGATCGTTCCCTAATTCATGGAGATTCGAAACTCTTTGCAAAAATTCTTTCATAAT
>JAJZHT010000164.1 GCA_021804455.1 Pseudomonadota bacterium
AAGACGAAGAAAAAGCTAAAGAAGAAGTGAAGAAAGATAACAGTGATTTTGAAGGATGGAGAAAAACAAAAAAAACTTTGTTTGGTATAATACTGTTCATATTTATTGGTTTTAACTCGTGGGTTATGCCAAGTTCTTCCAATTTAAGTGCTCCTTTAGTTATTGGGCTTTTTGAACTAATATTTTTACTAATTATTAGCCGCCCTCTTGGAATTCCAGAAATTAGCATACTTATAGATAAAATATTGGAATCATATGGAAATAGTAAATAAGATGCGTTTACCCTGCCTTTGGGGTCTTTATGTTGCTTGGGTGGATTTTGAGAGGTATTCTGTGATATAGTGTCGAATCGTCTCAACCTTAACCTTATGAAAACCCCCTTCAGGAGCGAATTTCTGAATCATTTCAGCGATGTCGGCGTTACTAAACCCTTCTTTTCGCCATTCCTTCAAATGTTGGTCAAGCTGTTTATGAACAAAATCTTTTAAGGTTGGTTTAACCGTCTCCTTTTCTCGGATTTTTTGGGCCGTTTCTTCTTGAATGCGAAGGTCGATGCCAGTTTTAACATCTTTCAAATAGCTCTGCTCGATAGCTTCAATATCCTTTAGGAGAAATAAGGCGTTTTCTTCTTGAATAAGCCGCTCTGGAAGACAGTCGGTCTCGGATACACCATAGGGATAAATAGTGCGTAAGAAGGGTTTTGAGCCTGACATGACTTCCACCAAACTTACCTTCGTTGCGTGTTCTATTAAAATATTTTTGACGTCAGGTCGAGGCATCTCCTCCCATTTTTCTCTTTTCATTAATTCTGTAAAAGGGATTAAGCGTTGTTGGGGAGTTGGCTTGAAGTCCTCAATTTCTTTTTGCACAAAAAAACGACGGCTTATGTCTCGAGGGAGGACACTTTCATCAATTTCGATTTCTCCTGTTTTATCAGCGGTCTCGCTTTTGAGGCAGGTAAACAAAGAAGGTTGACTTAACCAAAACAAAATTTCTTCTGGCGAAGCCTGCCATTTTACTTTAAGGGTTTGGTGAGCTGCTGCATAACCTATAATTTTCTCACCAGCCGCAATTTTGTATTTTGGTTCAGAGAGATTGAGTAAAGTTCGTATAGAAGCCATATCAGACACAGAGACGCCACAAGGAGGAGGGAAAAATTAAGCCGAACCTTAGTAAAATAACGCTACGTTGTCAAGGCTGGATTCCGCGTGAAGACGCCAATACTTTTTCGGAATACTCTTCCAAAGCCTGTCGGCCTTGATCTTGGGAGAAACGAGCATAAATAGCGGTGGTGCTTGGATTGCTGTGGTTCAAGATTT
Source organism: Pseudomonadota bacterium (assembly GCA_021804455.1). Taxonomy (GTDB): domain Bacteria; phylum Pseudomonadota; class Alphaproteobacteria; order Paracaedibacterales; family CAIULA01; genus Finniella. Next base: position 1,320 of record JAJZHT010000164.1, read on the forward strand.
TGCCGATCAGATGCAGGCTCTTCCCAGATTGGGCTAACCAAGACCCGACCGTACGACGTAAATCATGCAGGCGCACATTGTTCAGCTGGGCCTGTTGACATACGCGCTTCCACGGTTTGGTAATATTCACCAAAGGCTTCCCTTTAATGTGTCCGGGAAAAAGATAAGGATTGTCCGATAAACGAGGTAGGGTCTGTAACAACTCACACGCTGCGGTGCTTAAAGGGATATAATGAATCCGCCCTGCTTTAGTATGAGGTAATCTCAATTCTTTTCTTTCCCAGCCGATATCAGTCCATTGAGCTTGGAGCAATTCCGACTTTCGTGCCCCGGTTAGGAGGTACATCCAAAGGGCATACCGTGCGAACGTGTTGGGTTCACGCTCTAACGCTTCGATCAAACGGGGCAGTTCTTCGGGGGTGATCCACCGATCGCGTTTGTGTTCTTTATAAAGTTGAATATTGCGTGCTGGGTTCGGGTGGGCTTCGTCGATCAAACCCCATTGTTTAGCAAGTTCAAAAAGTTTTGATAACAATCTTAATAAGCGATTGGCTTCATAAGGAGCCTTTGTGCCGAGGGACGTGTGAAGATCGGTAAGATCACGGCGTTTCAGGCTGGTGAGGTTTAGATTGCCCCACCGAGGAATAATATGACGTTGAAGCCGGCGTTGATCTTCTTGCCAAGTCTTTTTATGAACCTTGGCATACCGGGAGAGATAAATCTCACAGAGACTTTTCAGGGTTTGAACTTTGGCACTGTGTTGCCGCTGTTCTAAAGGGTCATGGCCGCCGATGATTTTTCCTAATTCTTGACGGGCCCTCTTACGGGCTTGGTCTAAGGTTAAAATCCCAAAATCGCCCAAGGTCAATTGGCGTTTACGATGGTGAACCCGGTAACTTAAAATAAAGCTTTTCTTTCCTGAGGGATAAATCCTTATCCCAAAACCTGCAATCTCATCATCACACCGAGCATCGCGTCGTGGGGGAGGCCCTTGGTAAACAAAGTCTTCAATAATCTTTTTGGTTAGCTTGACCATTCAGCTTTCTCCTCTAAGTCACCCATAAGTCACCAGGAAACAGGATACTTTAACAAAATTCATGTTAGATTATAGGAATTCTTTATGGCTAAAATCAAGGAAAAGAAAGGCATTAAACAAAAATATGATACTTCATGATACCAGAAAATAACTGATTCGTAATCAGTAGGTCGCAGGTTCGATTCCTGTCTTCAGCACCAACAAAAAAGCCACTTTCCAGCCTTCTTCCAACTCTCTCTTAAAAGAGTTTCTTCCATAGTTCTACCATTCAATTTGTGTGTATACGAAGTTTCTTGACAGTATGACACGGTTTCTTCTATAAAATTTTAAGAATAAAGGGTTGTATGACATTATTATAAACAGCCCATGAGTCTACGAAGCGTTGAGTTTCTTCTTATGATAGAAGAGAT
>JAJZHT010000165.1 GCA_021804455.1 Pseudomonadota bacterium
GATCAATTACGGCAAGATGTTGGTTATACAGAATTGGTGGGGCCAGGCAATACAGTACTGGCGACGTGGCAAGATCCTGATAAAGATTCCATCAAAGTTCAACACTTGCCTCAAATGCCTGCCTATCATCTAAAACGTAAGGATGGCCAAGGAATTACATTTGTTAATATCGGTGTGGGACCCAGTAATGCCAAAACCATAACCGATCACTTGGCGGTTTTGCGACCCCATTGTTGGTTGATGTTGGGCCATTGTGCGGGGCTGCGTTCAACGCAAATGTTGGGGGATTATGTTCTTGCCCATGCCTATGTGCGGGAGGATCACGTTCTAGACCAAGATTTACCTCCTTGGATTCCTCTTCCTCCGATCGCTGAGGTTCAAGTTGCCTTGCAGCAAGCGGTTGCTAATATTACCCAAGAATCAGGATTAGACCTAAAGTCAAGAATGCGCACCGGAACCGTAGTAACCACGGCCAATCGTAACTGGGAATTAAGAACACAAGAGTTATCCGAACGTTTTCGACAAAGTCGCGCCATCGCCTTGGATATGGAATCGGCAACCATAGCCGCCAATGGGTTTCGATTCCGGGTTCCTTATGGAACCTTGCTGTGTGTTTCTGATGAGCCTCTTCATGGTGAGATTAAGTTACAGGGGATGGCGAATGCCTTTTACCAAAAGCGCGTTCACCAACATTTAAAAATTGGTCTAGAGACTGTTCGGTTGCTACGAGAAGCGGGAGTCGAACACCTTCATTCACGAAAATTAAGGGGTTTTAGTGAACCTCCTTTTCGCTAGGGAGTTTAAGAATGATGCATATCGTACCACCTTTGTGGATGGGGATTCCTTTTCTTGTTCTTTTAATTATGATTGCTGTCGGGCCTTATGCTTTGCCGCGCCTATGGCACCGTCTAGAAGTATTGTTTTTGATAGGGTTAAGTCTGGTAACACTCGGCGGTCTTTGCAAGACTCTTGGTATGCAAGAAACTTTTCACCATTTCTTTCATATGCTGCTTCATGAATACATTCCCTTCGTAATGCTGTTATCCGCCCTGTATAGTATTACGATGGGGTTTCGTCTACAGCTAAAATCTGTAGGAACACCTTTTAAAAATACGCTGTTTTTAGGGTTTGGGGCCATTCTGGCCAGTTTTGTGGGAACAACAGGGGCTTCTATGATTCTGTTACGTTCCTTTTTACATATGAACCGTCATCGATCTTACCAAACCCATAGCGTCATTTTTTTCATTTTTCTTGTTTCCAATATAGGGGGATGCTTAACACCCATTGGCGATCCCCCTTTGTTTTTAGGATATCTAAACGGGGTTGAATTTTTCTGGTCTTTGCAATTTCTTTGGCAACCTTTTTTTGTTGTTACGGCACTTTTGTTAGCCTTTTATTTCTTATTGGATGGGTATTTGTACAAACGTGACTTTTTAATCCCTCTTGTTCATCCAGAAAAAAACGGGACTGTTTTTCAAGGAAAAATAAATCTTTTGCTTCTTGCCATTTTAATTTTATTGGTGGTGGGATCGGGGACGTGTTTGCGCTGGTTTCCTGATCTTCCCATTATAACCCTAGGGGAGCAGCATCTTCGAATCCCTGAATTGGTTCGTGATGGTGGGTTATGTTTATTAACCTTAGGGGCTGTTTTTTTATCAAAACACCGTTCAACAGACCCAAAACATACTTTTTCCTGGTCTCCTGTTTATGAAGTTGTCCGTATTTTTGCAGCAATTTTTACAGCCATCATTCCACTGAACTTAATGTTAGAGGCTGGGTTCGAAGGGCCTTTGTCTTCTCTTTTACAACTAACCGAGGTTTCCTATCCGGCTTTGGTTTATTTTTGGCTGACGGGTTTATTCTCCGCTTTTTTAGACAATGCACCTACTTATTTAATTTTCTTTAAAATGGCGGGGGGAGATGCCGTTACCTTAATGACAACTCAAGCCAAGGTGTTAATGGCAATATCTTTGGGGTCGGTTTTTATGGGGGCCATGACTTATATTGGTAACGCTCCTAATTTTATGGTACGGTCAATTGCTAAACAAAGTGGCGTTTCCATGCCTGGTTTTTTGGGATACATGGGTTGGTCACTGGTCATTTTACTGCCTCTTTTTCTAGGAGTAAGTTTATGTCTGTTTCGTTAGAATCCACAACAGAGCTAAAAATCGGTGACAAGGCTCCTGATTTTACCCTTATAGCGGATGATGGTACCTCTGTCAGTTTGTCAGACCTTAACGGTCAAAAAATCATTCTTTATTTCTATCCCAAAGATGACACGCCTGGGTGCACTCAACAGGCGTGTGATTTTCGCAACCATCATGCTGAGTTGGTCCATAAAAATGTCTGTATTTTAGGGGTTTCTAAAGATCAAACAGCCCGCCATCAAAAATTTAAACAAAAATATCAACTTCCTTTTCGCCTGTTAACAGATTCAGAAGGAACTGTTTGTCAAAAGTATGGCGTTTGGCAAAAAAAGTGGCTTTACGGAAAAATGTATTATGGTATTGAACGATCAACTTTTCTGATTGATGAAACAGGTCACCTTCAAAAGATTTGGCGAAAAGTTAAAGTTCCCCAACATGTACAAGATATTTTAAAGCTTCTTTAAAATAGAAAAAAAGCCCCCTGGGAAGGGGGCGTTAGATTTTAGAACCGATAGATAAACGACATTTGGAAACGTTTAGCGATACCATGTTGACCACTGATGGTGGTACGGCGGGCATGGTTGTATTCGATACCCATTTCTAAGGCG
>JAJZHT010000166.1 GCA_021804455.1 Pseudomonadota bacterium
CGAAACTCAGGACTAATACTAGCCATAAAGGTCCATAGAAGCTGCCATTTCTTCTCGACAAAGGAACTTTCAAAATAATCTATCGTACGTCCTTTTATACCATTCCACCTGCCGCTGATACTCGCCAAACGGTTAAAAGTCCCCCGACTCCGTAAATAATGACTGTATAATATTCGAATTTTAAGAGCCGTTTGAAATTGTTGTGGATCTAACTGATTTTTGTAAAATAACGTATGCAAAACACATTCATCCCATAAGGCCGATCCTAATTTTGTTTGATCGAATGTTTGGGATTTATGCTGTTCGTCCACCCATTTTAACCATTGTTGGCGCTTTTGCTGCAACTCTGGCGTTCCAAGGTCTGGTCCATTTAAAAGTTTAGGTGGCCTTCCCCTGGAACCTTTTCTTTTGAATACGCCTACCATGTTAGGTTATAGACCATAAAAATAGGTTTCCTTTCCTCAACACGCAAACGATTTGCCAACAAAAGCAAACAAGTAGCTGTTGCAGGCTTTTTATCGACCTCATAGCTGTCTTGTTCAGCATTTTTAATCGCAATACGGTGTCCTTGACGTTCCAGATAATTGATAATTTTATCCAAAGAAACCCATTGTTCTACATCTTTTTGGCAGTGATAACGCTCTTTTACAGCCTGTATGGAAGACCTTGGATAAAAAGGATTGTCTTCCTCTTTTGAGGAATCTTTAAGCAGAATACGACTGTGATCAAAACAATCAGGAGTCATTATGGGGCGAGTTTTATGCTCACTCCAATTTACGTAAGATTTTACTTTAATTTTTTCAGGTTTTCGAGAAGACCTAATTCCAAATCGACTTAAAGCTTTATTAAGTGCTGTCGGGGTTCTTCCAAGGTGTTTAGCGATAATTTTAATTTTCTCTCCTTTCAAAAAAGAGGCCTTTAATTCCTCAATTTCTGCCGAAGTCCATTCTCTCAATCTGCTCATGATTGTATTCCTTTATTAGCTTTGCATTATTTTCATTTCGACCATGTGTTTTACGCATTTCTATAATTAAAGAGTCTTTTATTGTCGGTCAATTAAAATTTTATCCCAAATAATTTTATTAAAATTTATTTATTTAAATTTTTAAATTAAAGGATCAAATTCCCCAGAAAAAAGACTCTTGTTTCCCTCGATTTTTCCGATGAGAAGGAGGGACACGAAAATTTCAAACAGGAAATCGAAAAAATCAAAACACAAAAACCCGTCAATTTTTCTCTTTCTCATTGGTTATGTCTTTTCATCGAAAAACATGGGGTTTTTCAGGGAGAATAACGTTTTGAAATTCTAATGTAGACTAGAAAGCCCTGCTTTATCCTGGGCTTTCCATGGGCTATCTTAAAATTTGTTTTTTACAGGTCTGTTATGTCATTTTTTAAGGGTACTCGATGTTTTGCATCTCTCCCCCCAAAAAAACAAAGGAAAAATACCATGAAAAAAGCCCTTATCACCCTTTTAATGTGTACCGCTTTGTACTCCTCCCCCATGGCTCAAACAGACAGTTTCGATCCCCCACAAAAGTTTCTGCCTCAATTCATATGATCACCCAAGAGTTTGGTTATGCCGCCAATATGAGTTTCTTAAATCTTCGTTTTGATTGGAATCAAGTCACTATCCATCAAAGAGCGGTTCAAGAATATCTAAAGCTCCTAAGACGTTATCCTTTAGTTGATGACCTGAAAGATTTTAAAACCCTTGAAGATCAGGAACTAAGGAATTATTTTTACAAGGATACACAGCATGTTATCCATCCCGATATTCAGGCGTATAAAGAAGAGTTGGTTGACAAAGTTCTTAGCAACTATACGGCTCTTCTTGAATCTACCGCTCCTTCTCTCTGGACCATGCCCAAAGTCCGAAAAGCCTTTTGTTGCATGGTGGATGGTCTGATGGCTATTTACGATTTAGCCTTCAATTTGAATATTTATTATCAAAGTGGTAAATCAGAGATCTTGGGGATTAATCGAAAATAATTCTTAACAAGGGTAGGACAATGCATCACACTAAAATAGTGATAAATTTTAGTATGATGGTTGTTATGACGTTTTTTGTTCGCCTGATGCTATGTTGGATTCTTTTGTTTCCCCCTTTTGTTTTAATCCAAGAAGAAATTTTAGTCGTTCCTCCAACGTTCGAAAAAGCCCTTCGCCTTTTTCAATGCACCCAAAGCAACGACCTTCCCTCTGATCAAGAATGGCAAGAAGGGCTGAAGTGCTTAGAACGCTTCCTTAATTATTTACCAGAGAAAGACGCTACTCCTAACTCTTCGCCTTGGTCTTGGTACTATATGAATAACGTCTTAGAGGCAAAAAATTACACAGAGATCATCGACCGATTTGTCCACTACTCCGTAAGAGAGCAATTGTACCCCAATCTCAATCCAAAAGTTGCGGATCTTTTTGCTATAGCTTCTAGTCGTCGAGGCTATGCACCGTTACTTTTTGAAGGAACTTCAGCTTTCGAACAAATTGGATTTACCAAAGATTTGGATTTCTGCAAAGCGATCGAAGAAAGTAGCCTCGGTTTCCCAGAAAAAAGACTCTTGTTTCTCTCGATTTTTCCTTATCAGCCCCTTCTCTGGCAAAATATTTTAAAGAATTTTTCCGATGAGAAGGAGGGACACGAAAATTTCAAACAGGAAATCGAAAAAATCAAAACACAAAAACCCGTCAATTTTTCTCTTTCTCATTGGTTATGTCTTTTCATCGAAAAACATGTTG
>JAJZHT010000167.1 GCA_021804455.1 Pseudomonadota bacterium
TATCACACCGGGATGCACCCGACTTTTGATGCCGGTATGGCCAACTTATAGTTAGGCAAATCGCCTTGAAAACGATTCAAGCGCGCGGTTCAGCCGCCCCAAAACCAAGTGAGAGGTTTCTTCGTCAAATTCGTCATCTTGGCACATCCCATAAACTTCGGATGTGGAAGGGAAAATAACCCTTTTTTTATACATAACACATTGACGAACAATATTAAGATTTGCCTCAAAATCCAATTCAAAAACGCGCAATGGATCCGTTACATAAACACTGGGCGTCGCAATCGCCACCAAGGGAAAAACAACATCACATTTTTTAACGTGATAGGCGACCCATTCCTTGTTAATCGTAATATCACCCTCGACAAAATGGAAACGATTGTTTTCGAGGCTTTTTCCCAGTTTATCACTGGCCATATCCATTCCAAAAACTTGCCAATCAGGTTTTTGTAAAATGGCCTCTGTTAAGGCACTGCCGATAAAGCCATTAACACCCAGGATCAGAATTTTTTTGGACATTTTCTTCGTTTAATCAGGATTCAATCATACTCTTATTTAGACAATTTGAACGTTTCTGCCAACTCCTTTTCAAGGGGGGCTCTTGACTTTGTGCCAAATTCACTAAGGTTTTTGCCATAACGCTTGCCCTTAAGGGATGACAGTGGTAAACAAAGGAAAAATTAAGGAGCTTTTGTATGAATTTTCTTTTAAGTTTTATTATTTTTATGGGGTGCGCCTCTCTTCACGCGGCAGATGGGGACCAACTGTCTTTTTCTAAAAAATGGAGAACGGCGCAAACACAAAAAAATTCCCTTCTATGCGTGGGGTTGGATCCTACAGTTTCTACCGAAGGAAAGCTTGAGTGGTGTTTAAAAATTATTAAAGAAGTCTCTCCTTCTGCTGCTGCAATAAAGGTTAACTATCATTTCGTTAGAGATCTTCAGCCAGAAGCCGTCAAAAGAATTGCTGAAGAAATTCGCCAACAGGGAATGGTATCTATTTTAGATGTGAAAATTGCGGATATTGGTTCTACAAATAAATCAGGGTTGCTTTGCTGCAAACCGTTTGATGCGATCACATACTGTCCTTTTCCTGGCAATATAGCGGAAACTGTTACAGAGGCCCATACTCAAGGGTTAGGGGTTTTTACACTTGTCCTTATGTCCAATCCTGAGTTTGCTGAAACGAAAAGCTTTAAAAATGAAAAGGGACAAACCTATAGTGAGTCTTTGGCTGAAAAGGCAACAAAATTCAAAAGTGATGGAATCGTAATTGGAGCCCCAAGCCCCGGTAACCACATCACTAAAGAGGAAATTGAAAGCATCAAAAAACTCTACCCCTCGGGTCTTATCCTGGTGCCGGGTGTTGGGGCGCAAGGAGGAGACGAGAAGCTTCTTATTGAGAATTGGGAAAGAAACGTGATTATTAATGTTGGCCGCGCGATTATAAATGATGCCAACCCCTCACAAAAAGCCAAAGAGTTTCAAGATCTCTTCAATCAACAGTTGCCCCACAAAGAATAGTCGCAACGCCTGATTTTTTACCAAACCCTGTATGAAAAAGACTTATGGGTCAGTTCATACAGCGTTGTTCAAGGATTCTTTAAGGGAGTCTTGCGTGTGAAAAGTCAGGCCTGCCGTATAGAAAATTTAACACACTGGGAGAACTTTTTTTGTTAAATAGGGCCAAATCTTAAGAGGAAATTAACCCTATTTCTGCCATTCTAGAACTGTTCCCCTGGGCGGCCGGGGGCCGGAGGGTGGGAATATAGCCTCCCATCGTTAAGAATGGGTTAATTTCTGAACCAAAAGATTTATATCAAAGCAGGCCTAGACGAAAAATTCTTGTGAGATGAAAAACTTTGGGTTATTATCCACGCTAAATTATTCTGTAAACTTCTAGACCGTCTGTCCGTTGGTATCATCCTTCCCAGGCGTTTGTATTTTTTAAGGGTCATCTATGTCGAATTTAACCTCCACCACTGAAAAAGAATCCTTTAGCGCTCTTTTGGAAGGGATCTTTTCAAGTCAAAAGAATTTTGAAAATACCGTTGTAAAGGGTGTTATTGTTGCCATTCGTAACGATATAGCCATTGTTGATGTCGGCCTAAAGTCAGAGGGTCGCGTCCCCCTTAAAGATATTACAGGTCGCAGCCAAGCGGAGATCCGCGTAGGAGACTCCATCGATGTTTATGTCGAGCGAATGGAGGATAAGAACGGGGAAGTGGTTCTTAGTATTGAAAAAGCCCGCCGTGAAGCAGCCTGGGATGAGCTTGATAAAGCCCATCAAGAAGGAACCCTTATCAATGGTTCTATTTTTGGACGTGTCAAGGGAGGATTTGCTGTTGATTTGAATGGCGCCATTGCTTTCTTGCCAGGAAGCCAGGTTGATATCCGTCCCATCCGTGATGTAACGCCTTTAATGAACGTTGTTCAGCCGTTTAAATTGTTAAAAATGGATAAGGCGCGCAGTAACATCGTTGTTTCTCGTCGTGCTGTTTTGGAAGAATCAAGAGCTGAAGCTCGTACAGAATTGGTTGCTCAGCTCAATGAAGGCCAAGTTTTAAGCGGAATCGTTAAGAATATTACAGACTATGGTGCCTTTATTGATTTAGGTGGCGTCGATGGCCTGTTGCACGTAACAGATATTTCTTGGAAACGTATCAATCACCCCAGCGATCTTTTAAAGATTGGTGAAACCGTCCAAGTCCAGGTTATCCGTTTTAACAAAG